>JAJYAG010000041.1 GCA_021779665.1 Bacteroidota bacterium
GTATAAAGTATGGACCCGTGTCATAAAAAACAATTTGGATGCAGTTTTGAAGAAGTAGTATGAACCCACATGTTTTGCAAAACACAAACTCAGGAATATGATATTCAGCAACATGAGGGTTCCATCATTCCTTAATTAAAAAAATATATGATGAAACGGCTAAAGGAAATACTTCTGGTCATAATGTCAATGGTGGTAATGACAATTTCAGTACTTCTGCTGACAATTGTCTCCCTGGTTTCTATGGCATTCAATTCCCTCCTTTTTATCCTGATGGTTGCCGGCCTGAGTCTACCCATGTTTGGAAATATGCTTATAGGTATGCTCCCGCAAAAAGGAGAAAGCCGTAAGTAAAAAGTAAGATCCCGAATTCATTTAGCCGATGTTCTGTTATTGCCCCTTCGTAAGGGGTTGGGGTTGTATTCCTCACAAGCCCCATCTTCGGTCCCCCTCTCCTCCAGGAGAACTTAGCGAAACGGTCTCACGACCGAAGGGAGTAACGATGGGGTGAGGCTTCCCAGCCAAAAATCCCTCCATGCCGAGGGTTTTTCACAACCCAGGCAATCGGCCTTTTAAAAATGCCGTTAAAAAAAATAAAGATTTGACGTTATGAGGGGATTTGTTTGAGCGGGTAGATAGCTATAACTTCCACTTTTGACAATATTCAGCAGATAAATAAAATGTTGGAAATACAATCAAGTAGCGAGTTTATCCCCGCAGTAGACAAATCTTTATTTTTTAGGCATTTTTAAGAAGCCTTGACTTTTTGGTCCTTTTGTGTCAAGACAAAAGGACGAAAGATAAATATTGTAATAGGATCAAATCGAATCGCATTGCCGTGAGGGGGTGGCATATCCTGTTTCTGGATGATCCCAATGCGGCGATATAAGCCTCTTCACAAGTCATATATTCCGTCAAACCTTTCCTCCCGATAAACGATTTATTCAATCGCCAATGTTCTGTTATAGTCCCCTTCTCAAGAAGTTGGGGTTAACTCCGGTCACCCTCTCCTGGGAGGCGAGGGCCTTTCTCCATAAATCGTCTGAATACCCGCAATATAGGTCATCGCGATGCAGCTAATAAGGTTTTCTTAACTGAATATTTACAAATTGATCCCTGCTCTGCAGCTTAGCAGCCACGTAGCGGTGATCTCTTTGTAGCAAAATACATGATAGAAATTCTTTCAAGCCGCGTAGCGGTGACCTATTGGTTCAACCCGCAGCTTTTCCGACTGATCTACCATCCTTCCAACTTTCCCAATAAAAAACATCCTCTCTAAGCTGATAATTTGAAAAAATGTTTGTAACTTAAATTAAAAGTTACATGAGGGAATACAAACCTGAAAACCAGACTTTTTAATATTCAACAATACTTACTTTTAATAAGGTGCATATGAAAACAAACTTTACAGTTTTTGGAAAACATGGCTCAATTGTAGTTAGGCTCAACAGTTTTTTATTATTGATTGCGTTTACGATTTTCTGCTCTGCTTCTGCTTTTGGGCAAGTCGACAAAAAAGCCGCTGAAATAAAAAAGCTTGAAACAGCTCTTAATACTGCCAAAGCCAACCTGGCAAAAGCCGAAAAACAGCTGGCAATTGCCGACTCACTCGTTTCGACCGGAGAAACCATGGTATCGGAAGGAAAATCGGAAGGCAAAAGTCTTGCTAACGACAGAAAGAAACTTGACAAGGAATATGCGGTCAGCAGAAAGCCTTTGGACAAGCAGATGAAATCGAAGGACAAAGATGAGGTGACCCAGGCTAAAAATGAGCTGAAGGCAATGGATTTAAAATACAAAGCCGATCTGAAGGCTAATGACACTCAGGCCAAAGGCATAACTAAAAAAATGACTACCGGCGAAGCCAATATGAACAAAGGTAAAGCCGGCCAGAAAACTGCCGAAGCAGCTGTAAAAAACGCTCAGGCAGCTTTGGATGCAGCACAGGAAAAATATGACGCAGCAACAGGAGCAGGTGGTGATGAAGAAGATGGTGGCAAAAAGAAAAAGAAAAAATAATTCCGAAAGCCAGTTAAAATAGCCTGAAACCATTTCAGGCTATTTTTTTTGCTGGCGGGTTACACACGAAAGAAGTTGAGATTAATCCTCCCTGGCCACCTTCTTCAGCCACCCTCTCCTCCCAGGAAAAGGCGGGGTGAGGCTTCCCTGCCAAAAATCCTCCCTTGTCGAGGGTTGTCCACAACCCAGGCAATCGGCCTTCTAAAAATGCTGTTAAAAAAAATAAAGATTTGACGTTATGAGGAGTGCCGATAGCTATCGGCATGTTTGAGCGGGCAGAGCTTAGCAGCCGCGTAGCGGTGATCTCTTCGTAGCAAAAATTCATGACCAGGATTCTTTCAAGCCGCGTAGCGGTGACCTATTGCTTCAACCCGCAACTTTTCCGACTGATCCACCATTCCTCTTTCCTCAGTCAATCTTCGGCCACCCTCTCCTCCCAGCCAAAAACCCTCCCTTGTCGAGGGTTGTCCACAACCCAGGCAATCGGCCTTCTAAAAATGCCGTAAAAAAAATAAAGATTTGAAGTTATGAGGGGTGCCGATAGCTATCGGCATGTTTGAGCGGGCAGAGCTTAGCAGCCGCGTAGCGGTGATCTCTTTGTAGCAAAATTCATGATCAGGATTCTTTCAAGCCGCGTAGCGGTGACCTATTGGTTCAACCCGCAACTTTTCCGGCTAATCCAACATTCCTCAGTCAATCTTCGGTCACCCTCTCCTCCCAGCCCAAAGTCCTCCCATGCAGAAGGTTGTTCACAACCCAGGCAATCGGCCTTTTAAAAATGTCGTTAAAAAAAAATAAAGATTTGACGTTATGAGGGGATTTGTTTGAGCGGTTAGATAGCTATAATTTCCACTTCTGACAATATTCAGCAGATAAATAAAATGTTGGAAATACAATCAAGTAGCGAGTTTATCCCCGCAGTAGACAAATCTTTATTTTTTAGGCATTTTTAAGAAGCCTTGACTTTTTGGTCCTTTTGTGTCAAGACAAAAGGACGAAAGAAAAATATGGTTAATAGGATTAAAATTGAATCGCATGGCCATAAAGGGTGGAACATACCCATATATCACCCCTCTGTTATAGCCCCTTCTCAAGGGGTTGGGGTTAATCCCTTTATCCCAATTCTTCGGTCACCCTCTCTGGAGGAGAGGGACGGGGTGAGGTCATCCCAAATTCCATCACCTGCTCCCCTTCTCGCCATACCTCAGATAATTCACCAAAAGCTTTTTGGCAACTACCGACGGCGAATTCCCTTCTTTTATAGATCCCAGGATATCGAGCGCGGAGAGGATAATTTTACCTTTTCCAACAGGTATGATGCTCACAACCGAATACAGCTCCTGCTTATGGTCGGAAGCAGCTCCTACAAGCACATCATCGCCATTCAAGCGCAAACCAATCCGCTTCCTTTTGTATTGGGCAAAACACTGGTATTCCCAGTTAAACACACAATTCACCTGCAGCCCTTCAAAGAGTGGATTCTCCTTCACGAAGTAATTCCCGCCGTACCACAAAGTACCAAGTGGATGAACTCCGCGGTAATCCACAATTTCGCGGCGACCGAGCGATTGCGCCCATGCTCCGGCACTGCCTGCAATGATCAGGGTATGACCTTCGGCCACCCATTCGTAAAGCTCATGACGGATAGGATAATTTTCGGGAGGCGTAGCTTCTCCAACCAGCAGGCACGATGTCTTTGGCCGCCCTCCCTTATAATTCTGGATTGATTTCAGGCCTGCCTCGCTCAGGTATTTCTGCAGAATTCCCGAGGTGTCCATCACCGAGAAATTACCTGCCAGCTTTTCAATACCAGGAGTTACAGCATACAGCATCTCCTGTCCTTCGGTGATAAGCTCATTATCGCGGGTCAGTTTGACATCCACCTGGGTATAACCTTCGGTTTGGGGTACGACTTCAATACCTTTTACAAGAAGTTCCCCAAAAACATTCCCGCCGCTGACCTTCACAGGATAAGTCTTTTTAAATGATTCACCCTTCGGGTCAGTTACCGAAACCTCAGCTTCAAAATCGCCTTTCAGGTCAACTTCGTTCACAATAAAAAGGTCGACGAATGTCTTGTGATTTAACTCCAGAACTTTATTCCGGGCTTTCACTGCAAGATACATGGGCTGATTATAATGTGCTATCAGGTTCAAATCGCCTTTGGGGTTGCGGTAGATATCCACTATGCCCGAATGGTTCTCAAGTTTGTTTTCCTCCCAGCCGTTGATGGCATATCCGTCGTTGATATTGTTGATGCGCATGTTCTCTATGGCCCTGCCCTGATAGTAAAAGGCTACATTCCCCATTGCGCGTGTTAAATTGTCGACATTGGGAAAGGCCTTCCTGAAGCCTCGTTCCGAAATGTACTTATCGTAAGTGTCAAATAACTGAAGGAAATCGTCACTGTCCCACCCTCTGGTATCTTCCTGTTCAATGGCATTCTTTATAATCTCAAACCTTCCGGGAGTGCCAATGGCACCTTCTTCACCATAAAAAACTATTTCATCCTTATGGGTGGAATTCAGATAATAATCATCGGGACCATTGTACATCTCATCATAATAGGAACCCGGCCCACCGGCATGATGCTCGTCCCACCAGCCCTGGTACTGCAACTCATGGTTATAAGGCATCATATGAAGTTTAACAGGTGCAGGAGTCCTGGGGCAACGTCCACCGTACTGCGGCATGTCGGACGAAAAATACTGGGAGGTGTAGGTGATAATTCTTGTTTCGTCGAGCCTGTGCGCTTCGGCAATATCGGCACGACTCTGGGGTTTGGGATCCTGGCAGCTCTCATTGGCCATATTATAAATGACAAGTGAAGGGTGATTCCTGTCGCGCTTTACCATACGCAGGAGTTTTTCACGACCCCACATCCTGGAGAATTTATCTTCGCCTTCGCGATATCCGCCCGGCTCTTCATAGTATAAGATACCAAGTTCATCAGCAAAGTCGAGCAGTTGAGCCTGCCCGATGCCCCGGTGAAAATTCAGCATATTGAGACCGAGTTTTTTGGCCGTATTGATTTGTTTGATGGCAAGCTGACTGGTGGGAAATATTCCATTTACCGGCCAGAAACCCCAGGATATCGATGTACGGAGAACAATACGCTGGTTGTTGAGAAAAAACTGTTTATCGCCGGCAACATCACGAACCTCAAACCAGCGGAATCCGAAACGGCGGATAAAGGCATCCTCACTCCCATCCTTGCCCTTCCAGGTTACTGATAAGAGGTATAGTTCAGGCTTGTCGGGCGACCATGACAAAGCCTCGGGATAGCTGATCGATTTGCGGTATACCGGAACCATCGAGTCAGCCTTCACATTTATCTTTTCCTGCAGCAACACCTCCCGTGATCCCCATTTGGAAAGGGTAAAGGTGAGAGTTCCCGGAACACTGTCGCGGCGGTTTAATGTCACTTCAGCATCGATACCGGTAACAGAGGGCTTATTTTTAATGAATACATCATCGATATAGGAACGGTCGGTAACATACATACGTACTTTGCCAGTAATACCTCCAAAACCATGACTTGGCATAATGCGGTAATTACCCCACTGGAAATAAGGCCAGTCGCACCAGGTGAAGTCACCGTTGGGATCGGTAATTCTGATGGCTAGCTGGTTTTTACCTTCTTTCAAAAATGGGGTGGCATCCACTTCAAAGGGAGTGCCATCCACGAGGTTGTACCCCGCAAGCTTACGGTTGATATAAACCTCAGCCCGGAGACGTGCACTTTCAAAGTGAAGCATAACCCGGCGCTGCAGATCATCGTCCGAAACATTGAACTGCGACGAGAACCACGAAACACCGATATAATCGCCGGTAACACCATAAGCATTGCCGTTCCTGCCCCAAAAATGCTCTTCAACTGTAGCCGGTAGTTTAATATTTTTCCCAATACCCTTTTCGAGCTGAGTCCAGCCACATGATGGCGCATTTACAGGCATACTGTTTAAGGAACCCGGGAAAATCATCAGCGTGTCATCCTGCCAGTTTCGGGTTGTATCGAGCCATATCCGCCAGTTACGTTCCGAGAGGTCAGTCACATCCTCCCTTTCGAACCAGGAGTTGTCATTTTCAGAAATCAAAGGACCGCTGTTATGATTCCGGCCACCGCATCCCGAGATTATTATGGTGAGAATAACGACTTTTAAAATTGCAAGTTTCTTAACCATCGAATAATTTTTTCTTATGTAAAGGTTAGGAATATATCAGAGTTGTTTATTGCATTATCAGTCTTAAACTTTAACAAAAATACATTTTAACTTTAAAATATTCATATGAAATCCATTTAACTAACAAAAGGAAGCTAATTCCAACCCGCTCAATTCCATATGCAAAGCCCCTCCCACCGGTCACCCTCTCCTCGCAGGAGAACTTAGCGGAGCGGTCTCACAACCGAAGAGAGTAGCGCAGGGGTGAGGTTTATTTTATTTAAAACAGAGTTCCGTAGGAACGACTCTCAACACCTAACGCAAACCCTTAACCCTCATCGTAAATAAAATTATGATGATTTATTTTACCCCGAATTTCCAACATAATTAATATGTTTGTTTCTTTAAAATTGGGAATAGGCCCTTTTTTCCATTATCATCTTTTGTAAAAAGATTCTATGGTTATCAATTCCGGTGAGGACTATCATATGAAAATCAGTCAGGGTGACAAAGCCGCCTTTGATGCCTTTTTCAGGACCTATTATATTCTGCTCCGTAACTATGCATTTAAAATTGTAAAAGATATTTCTCTGGCCGAAGACATCGTTCAGGATACGTTTTTCAATGTGTGGCTGAAACGGGAACAACTTTCGAACGTGAAAAACATGGGAGCTTATGTGCGGACTGTGGTTCATAACGAAAGTATTTCGGTACTGCGGAAAAAGATCGACAAAGGCTTTGCCATCGATGGCTCCAATATTTACGAATTCGAAAAGCTGTATGCTGAAATCCTCCAATACCACGACACCATATTAAGCAAAGAACTGTCAATGAAAATAGGAGAATCCATAGAACTTTTACCTGCCCAATGCCGGACAGTTTTTATTTTAAGCCGCTCTTTCGGTTTTAAGAACAAAGAAATAGCCGATCAGCTTGGTATTTCAATAAAGGCAGTTGAAAAGCATATTACAAAAGCTTTAGCTCATTTAAGAGAACATTTGAAGGAATATTTGTCGGTGATTATACTCGCCTTGCTGCTGGGCTAGTAATTAGCTGGTAGTAAATAAATATAAAACCTCACCCCGGCCCTCTCCTCCAGAGAGGGTGACCGAAGAATGAGTTCTCACCCAAAATAGGGGCATAATGCGGTGGTGACAGGTCTATCTCGGTTTTAAGCACCGTTAGGTGCGGCCCGCTTTGTAGCCCGGGGTGGAGCAAAGCGGAACCCCGGGATTGAAAAAGCAGCCGGATACATTAGCGGCGCGGAAACCATTAAGTAATGTAATTCAGTTGCCATCGCCGCAACAGGTAATCTCTTTTACTGCTCCTTACCAAATTCTGTCATAAGGGAATCCTGCCAAACCATTCAAAACACCCATCATTCGGCAAGTCCGCCTTTAGGGGATTAAGTGGTAATCAGAGGTTAGAGCCCTTCTCAAGGTTTAGAAGTTCTATTCCTCCCAAGCCAATCATTCGGTCACCCTCTCCTTCGAGGAGAGGGCCGGGGTGAGGTTCTAAGATTTAAAAGCAGGTAAAAACTGCAGGATAAAGTACTAAGGATGAACCCTTAGCCAAACAGGAGATTCAATTATAGGTTTTTGAAAAATGTAAAATTTCCACCCTTGCGGCGATATTAACATTCTTATTTTCTTAACATTTTTGCGCGCCGCTAAATCTCTCCACATACTTCTTTTCTACAAAAATGGAACGTCTACAACGTTCAATACACGAGGTTAGGGAAGTATGAAGTACAAAGGAAGAAGTATGAAGTAAAAACAGACGGAAGAGTTCCGGGTTCGGCAAGTCCCCTGGAGGGGGATTTAGGGGGTAATCAACCAAGAGTAAACATATTTACAACCTACATTAGCCTAAGTCAGCTAAATAACCGATTCTCAGTTATAGCCCCTTCTCAAGGGGTTGGGGTTCTATTCAAGCCAATCATTCGGTCACCCTCTCCTCCAGGAGAACTTAGCGAAGCGATCTCACGACCGAAGGGAGTAGCGCAGGGGTGAGGTTCTGAGATGGCACCATAATAGTTCCGGGTTCGGCAAGTCCCCTGGAGGGGGATTTAGGGGGTAATCAGAGGTTGGAGTTATATTCGTTTTATCTTTCGCCTTTCTACCTAACAATTTTCCCTTCTCAACAAAAAAATTTAATTTTTAGGGTAGGGTAACCTCCCTTTTTTTCGTCCACTTTATAGAGGCACATTTTTATGGAAACAGGAAACAACATCGACGGGATTATTCGGAACTATTTAGAAGGAAGCGCTGCTGAGGAGGAACTGAAATTTTTGCTTGGCTGGATAAAAGAAAGCAGAGATAATATTCACCATTTTAACCAGGTATGCAATATCTGGGAGAACTCGGGAAATGTATCAGATAATGAAAACGATACCGAAATAGCTTTAAAAAAGTTGAATGAGCGAATTCAAATGTTTGGCAGGGAAACCAAACTTGAACTCGAAGAAGACGGGTCAAATCAATTCATTATCTGGCGCATAGCTGCTGTGGCTCTTGTGCTGATCGGTTTAACAGCTTTCCTGTATTTTGGTCTCTCAAAAAGATCGCATAAAGCTCTGAATGCACAGTACATTACTGCCATTGCTCCCAAAAGCCAAAAAAGTCAGCTTATCCTGGCTGATGGCACCAAAGTATGGCTCAATTCAGGTACAACTTTAAAATACAAATCGGACTATGGCAATACCGACCGTCAGATTTTCCTCGAGGGAGAAGCTTACTTCGAAGTTGCTAAAAACCCATCCAAACCTTTCCTGGTATATGCTTCCAACATTGTGGTAAAGGCCATTGGTACAAGCTTCAATGTAAAATGCTATCTGGAGGACAATACAATTGAAACAACGCTTATTGAAGGTAAAGTTCAGGTAACAAAAAGCAATAAGAACAACTTTAAGGAATCGGTTTACCTGAATCCTAAGGAAAGAGCAATTTTTAACCGGATCGATAACAGACTTGTAGTCACTGCTGAGCAAAAGGCGGATAGGATTGAGAAGGACAAGGAAATTCCAACTTATAGCTACATTCAGCCCAAGTCCATTCAATCTGTTATTTCGTGGAAGAACGAAGAATTAATTTTCGAAAATGAACCTTTTGAAGAACTTACTAAACGCCTCGAACGTTGGTATAACGTTCGCATCAGGGTTCTTGATCCGAAAGTGAACCTGGAAAACAGTTATACCGGCAAATTTGTGCATAACGAATCGCTGGAACAGGTTCTTAAAATAATTGCACGTACCACACCTATAAAATACACTTTTGGTGAAAACGAAATTTTAATCGAACCGAAAAAATAACCCTTAAAAATGATTTGCCTATGACATAAGCACAAACTACTAAAACAAAAAACCGGAAAATGTTTGCACCATTTCCCGGCCTGATAAGATTTAATCCATTACTGGTGTCACACTTTTGCACAGGGAGACACTAGTCAGTTAAAAACTTAATTACTACAAAAATATGAGAAAAAAGGAAATCTCATGCATTAATCATTTGAAATGCAATAAAAAACTGATACAGGTCATGAAACTAACTACACTCTTCATTTTCGTGACAACACTTCATATTACGGCAAATATTTATTCGCAACACACCAAAATAAATTTGAAAGTTTCGGGTGGAACTATTGCCGATGTGTTTAATGAAATAGAAAAACAAAGCGATTTCAAGGTTTTCTATAATGTAAACCAGATCGATCTGAACAAGAGAATTAATTATGCTGCCCAAAGCGAGCCTATAAACAGTGTATTGGGCAATGTTCTCGATAAACTCGGAGTAACTTATGAGTTGTACGATAAGGTTATTGTTATTGTTCCCACCGAAAACAAGCAAACACAGCAGATCAGGGGTACTGTAACCGATGGCGTTACCAATGAGCCCCTCGTTGGTGTAAACGTAATCGTGGAAGGTACCACGCAGGGCGTGGTTACTGATGTAGACGGGAAATATACTATCAATATTCCCAACCCGAACGCTGTACTGGTATTTTCTTTTATCGGCTATAATACCGAAAAAATAGCTTTGTCGGGAACGAATGTCATCGACGTAAAACTTATCCCCGATATCAAAAGCCTCGAAGAAGTTGTGGTGGTTGGTTATGGCACACAGCGCAAATCGGACATTGCCGGTTCCATATCTGTTGCTTCAGCCGAAGATGTGCTGAAAACCTCATCCTTCAATGCTCTCCAGGGTTTGAAGGGTAAAGCTGCCGGTGTAAATATTTTTACAAACTCCGGTAACCCTTCAGGAAATACCAGGGTTGTAATTCGTGGTATAAATTCTATCAATACCAACACCGAACCTTTATATGTGGTCGACGGTGTTCAGATGACCGACTTCCAGCTGGTAAACCCGAATGATATTGAGCGTATCGAAGTACTGAAAGATGCTTCGGCTGCTGCCATTTACGGAGCACGCGGTGCCAATGGTGTTATTCTGGTTACTACCAAACGTGGTTCGGGCGAAGGCGATGGCGTTACCGTTTCTTACAACGGTTGGGCCAGCGTAGGTGTTCTTGCCAAAAAAGTTGACCTGATGAATGCCAAAGAATTCATGCAGATGGAAGATATTGGCTTTGCAAATTTCTCCAAATACTCGCAGAGTGCAGGTAAAGCAGGTATGACAGTCGACCGTTCCGATCCGCTCTTATTCGACTCCAGTGGAAATCCGCTTTACGATACCGACTGGCAGGACGAAACCACCAGAACGGCCGTTTCTTACAACCATCAGTTAAACATTCAGCAGCAAAATAAAAATTCGGCTGTGGGAGCTTTCCTTAACTACACCAATCAGGAAGGTATTATGCTGGGCAGCTATTTAAAACGTGTGAATGGTAAACTTACCTTCGATGCCAATCCCAAAAAGTGGTTATCAACCGGTGTAAACCTGATGGTAAACCATACCTGGGGTAACGACCTCGACGAAACAGGTGGCGGACAGGTTGCCCGCCGTACCATGTGGGAAATGCCCCCGATTATTCCTGTTAAATTCCCCGACGGAAGGTGGTCAAACTCCCAGTTTACAGGCAGCAAACTTAACATGGGTCTCGAAGCTATGGCTAACCCTGTTCACGAGCTTACAACCCGTAAAATGAACAGATACCGTACCAAAGTATTTGGTAATGCCTTTTTGAATTTCCACCTGGCCGAAGGTCTCGACCTGAAAACCCAGATTGGTGTGGATGCCAATAGAAATCAGGATAAAAACTTCAGCCCGAACGACCTCATCAATATTTCTTCACCAAACGGACGTGCCAATATATTCAACAGGGATATTTTCTACTGGCAGGAAGAAACTTATTTAACCTATGCCAAAACATTTGGTGTACACCGTATCAATGCCATGGCCGGGTTATCCTGGTCGCAATCAACAACCGAAGACGTGAACACAGGCGATGTTTCTGGCTTTTCAACAAATTATTTCGGATACGAAAACCTGGGCGCCGGCACAACACCTTCAGCGCCATCTTCAAGTTACAGCCGCTGGGGTTTGAACTCTTACTTCCTGAGAACCAGTTATACTTTAATGGATAAATACCTGGCAACGTTCACTGCCCGTGTCGATGGTTCATCGCGTTTCGGTAAAAACAATTATTATGGTTTCTTCCCTTCAGCTGCTTTGGGTTGGATCATTTCGAACGAAGACTTCCTCAAAGATGTTCAATGGCTTTCGAACCTGAAACTCCATACCAGCTATGGTCGTACCGGTAGTTCCGAAATTGCAACTTACAGCACTCTGGCCAGAATTTCATCGGGTACAGTTCTAATTAATAATGCCCGTGCAACCAGCGCCAATATATCAGGTTTACCAAACCCCGATCTTCAGTGGGAAAAGACTGATCAGTTTGATATTGGTATCAACCTGAACTTATTCAGGAACAGAGTTAACCTCGAAATGGATTATTACTACAAACTAACCCATGACCTTTTGCTGAGCAAGCCAATACCATTTAGCACTGGCTATAGCTCTGTGACAGATAATATTGGCGAGGTGTCCAATAAAGGTCTCGACATTTTATTGAATACTGTAAATGTCAGAACTAATGATTTCAGCTGGGAAACTACAATTAATGCCAACTACAATACAAACCGCATTGAAAAACTCGGCGATAACAACGAGGATATCTTAACCAGCCCTGCATTTGTAGGCGGAAATGTGATTTTAAGAGTTGGTGAGTCGTTAAGTTCCTTCTACGGATACCGCCGTCTGGGAACCTGGGGTTCCGACGAAGCTGCCGAAGCTGCCAAAGTGGGTGCTGTTCCCGGTGAAGCCAAACGTTCAGCAAACCGCGAAATTATTGGTAAAGGTTTGCCCGACTGGACAGGAAGTTTCATCAATACTTTCACCTATAAAAATCTTGATTTCACTGCCGACATCCAGTTTGTTTATGGTGTTGACACCTGGCAGCTTTATTTCCACTCCATGGAAGACCGTTCGGGGATTGCCAACGGATTCTCAACCATTTTGTACGATGCCTGGACTCCTACCAACCAAAATACAATGGTTCAGCAGATACGTCAGCAGAACTACAGCGGGCAGAACAGTATCGCCGACTCCCATTGGGTATGCGATGGTTCTTACATCCGTGGAAACCTCTTCCAGCTTGGTTATACCTTCAGCAACCAGATGGCAACCAAACTTAAGATTAAGAAACTGCGTGCCTATGCAAGTGTAAACAATGCATTCCTGATTCATTCAAAAGATTTCCTCGGTTACGATCCTGAAGCTGTTTCAAACACCAATCAGTTTGGACAGAACATCTTCTTCTATCAGTATCCAAAGCCCAGGACCTTTACTTTCGGGATTAACGTTAGCTTCTAAGTAACTTTAAAATGAAACGATTATGAAAAAAATATTGAAATATATTTTCCTGTTCATTCTTGTAGTAAATTTCACTTCGTGTGAAGATTTCCTCGACGAAAAGCCAAAGTCGGCCATCGGTGCCGAACAGTTCTTTGCTACCAAAGCTGATGCTATAAGTTCAGTTAACAACCTTTACCGCAACGGATTCCCTTCTTTATACAATGCAGGTTCGGCTTATATGGGCCCAACCATTATGTACGGCGGATATATGTCGGGTTTATTTGATAACCAGTATAAAGGTCAGGAACGCTTTGTGCAGGATGCGCAAAACCTGGGCGTGGATCCTGTTGCCGATAACGGATACCTGCTCTCGGTATGGCAGAACTGTTACATTGGCATATCGCGCGCCAATGCTGCCGTGAAATACATCCCCACTACACCGGGACTAACTGATGCGGAGTCAAAGAAATATCTTGCTGAAGCTAAATTCTTCAGGGCCCTGAATTATTTTGAACTCGTGAAATTATTTGGCAAAGTACCCCTGGTGAAAGATGTTTATGAGTCGCTCACCGACTTATATGTTCCGGCAAGCCCTGAGGGTGATGTCTACAACTTTATTGTTGAAGATTTGACCTTTGCCTACAACGAAGGTGGATTAGCAGATGCTGCAATGCCAGCGAATGGTTTCAGAATTTCGAAAGGAAGTGTGGGTGCTTTACTGGCAGATGTTTACCTCAACATGAGCGGTTACCCGGTTCAGGCAAATAAGTATGCCGAAGCAGCTACCGTTGCGAAAGCACTTATTACCAATCCGGCATATGGCTTAATTCAGAATGGAGCAACTCCCGAAGAAAGTGCTTATAACAAACTGCGGACATCGGATAACCAAAGCGAATACCTTTATGTGATCGAGTACGACAATACCATTGCCAACGGCGGATGGAGACCTATCTACAACTTCCCTAACGAAGCTGCTACATGGGGCGAATTTGCCTATAACATTACCAACCTGTCGTATCGTCCTATGCCCGAGCTCTTAACCGTTTACGATAAAACGAACGACCTGCGTATCCAGGAAAAGCAGTATTTTCATACAAAGTACACGTTTACCAAAGGCGCAAAAGCCGGTCAGACCATAGATTTCGGTGCTTATTATCCCTATTTCTGGTTCGAAAGTGCAGCACTTTATACAACCTCCATTTCGACCAAAGATCAGGTTCACTATCGTTTGGCCGAGATGTACCTGATTGCTGCCGAAGCTATTGCTCAAACCGCAGGCGTAACTGCCGAAGCTGTTGACTACCTTGCAACAATCAAAGCCCGTGCTTCCATGAACAAGACAAAGGCTGTGATTGTAACAGAGCTCTCGGCCCTCTCGAAAGATGCTTTTATAAAAGAAGTGTGGGCAGAAAAGATTCGTGAACTGATTTTCGAAAACAAAATCTGGAACGACATCACCCGTACAAGGATGTATCCGACCACTGTAAACGGTCAGTTTACATTTGTTCCCCTCATTGGAGCTACAAACCCATGGGGCAAAACATTCACCGAAAAAGACCTGGTATTACCATACCCTAACGACGAAGTTCAGCGCAATCCGCAGCTAAAAGGCACAATGTAGTTAGTTAGTTCAGGCCCGCAGACTTGAAATTTATTTCATGATTTGCGGGCTTTTTCATTTTTTAACAATTGCTTTGTAGAAAGATCTGTATTTAAACCCCGTAGGTGCGAAATCATTTTGATAGCAATGGCTGGCGCGCATTTGTAACGCTTGCAGTATTGATGCACCGTTGCAAACGAGCGCCAACCTTTTGTTAAGTCAACGACATTATATTTATAATTCATCAAAATATCATTGTATTTGCTGCATATTTTATCCTAATTTCGGCTCTATATAACTGTAACTATAATTTACAATGAAAAATTACTTAACCATTTTCTTGATAGTTATTTCATATGAGATTTCTCTGGCACAAACTGTTAACAATGTGCGGTGGGTCGACCCCAACATAGGTGGCGTAGGGCTGATTCTGGTACCAACGAGACCTACGGTGCAGTTGCCTAATCAGATGATCCGCTCATATCCCGACCGGAAGGATTATATTGACGCCAAAATCTCCGGATTCCCGTTATCCCTCATTTCTCACCGGAATGGTCAGTTATTTAATATAATGCCTTTTACGGGTCAAGCAGATAAAAACACTGTTTCAGCCTGGGATCCTGAAAATGAAATAGCAACTCCTTATTACTATTCAGAATGGCTCGAGGATTTTGATACCCGGATAGAATTTGCTCCCGGCGCCAAGGCTGGCTTCTTCAGAATAACATTTCCCGGAAATGCCGAAGCTAACATGGTGTTACGGATAGTAAACAAAGGCAAATGGACAAAGGTTTCGGGCACTTCCGTGGAAGGAGTTGAGACCTTCAATGGCATGAATGCCTGGGTATATGGCGAATTCAATAAAGAATTCTCCTTTACGGAAAGAAACGATGGCGATAATATGAATGCCGTTATTTCCTGGCCTGCCAACACCAAAAACATCGATTTTAAATATGCAATCTCTTACATCAGCGCAGAGCAGGCTCGTAAAAACCTGAAAAACGAAGTCGCTGCGTGGGATTTCGAAAAGCTGAAAACCAACGCTAAGGGTGCATGGGACAAAGTGCTCAATCAGATTGAAGTTACCGGTGGTACCGATGCCCGAAAAAGAACCTTCTACACGGCACTTTACCGTTGTTACGAACGCATGGTCGATATTACCGAAGATGGCAGGTATTACAGCAATTATAACGGGCAGGTGAACAACGCAACACGTCCTTTCTATGTTGACGACTGGATTTGGGATACTTACCTGGCTTTGCATCCGCTGCGACTCATTCTCAACCCTTCTCTGGAGTCGGATATGATCGACTCTTACGTGAAAATGTATGAGCAGAGCGGCTGGTTGCCAACGTTTCCCATTCTCTGGGGCGACAACCCCTGTATGAACGGATTTCATTCCACCATTACCATTCTCGACACCTATCGCAAAGGGGTGAGGAATTTCGATGTTCCGAAAGCCTATGAAGCTATGAAGAAGAATTCGCTTCAGGCTACCATGTTACCCTGGAGAAACGGCCCTGCATGCAGTCTGGATACATTCTATTACCAGCACGGTTACTATCCTGCATTACGTCCCGGCGAAGAAGAGACTGTTCCGCTTGTGCACAGTTTTGAAAAAAGGCAGGCCGTTGCCATAACCCTGGGGCATAGCTACGACGACTGGGCACTTTCGGAAATGGCAAAAGAGTTAAAGAACAACCAGGACTACGAATTTTTTAAGGCTAAATCGCAGAACTACAAAAACCTGTACTGGAAAGAAAAAGGCTTTTTCATGCCCAAAGATAAAGACGGGAAATGGATTGACATCGATCCTGTATTCGACGGCGGAATGGGTGGTCGTGACTACTACGACGAAAATAACGGATGGACCTACCTATGGCAGGTGCAGCAGGATGTTCCTTCGCTGATGGATCTGATGGGTGGTAAAAAAGCTTTTGAAAACCGCCTCGATCAGCTTTTCAGTGAAAATCTGGGCATGAGCAAATATGCTATGTGGGCTAAATTCCCCGATTTTACAGGTATTGTAGGCCAGTACTCGATGGGTAACGAGCCAAGTTTTCACATTCCTTACCTGTACAACTTTACCGAGGCTCCCTGGAAAACACAAAAACGTGTCCGCATGCTGCTCAATACCTGGTTCCCTGATAATGCTTTCGGCATTCCCGGTGATGAAGACGGAGGCGGTATGTCGGCTTTTGTAGTGTTCTCGTGCATGGGCTTTTATCCGGTAACTCCCGGTTTGCCGGTTTATACAATCGGAAGTCCCGTGTTTGAAAAAATCAAGCTCAACCTTCCTAATGGAAAGACCTTTACGGTGAATGCTCCCGGCTGCTCCGAAAAGAATAAATACATCCAGGAAGCTTACCTCAACGGGAAACCAATAAACACGCCCTGGTTCACCCATACCGATCTGATGAACGGCGGTGAATTAAAGCTTGTAATGGGTCCAATGCCAAACAAAGCCTGGGGAACCTCACAAAAATAAGATACATTTTATGCATTCTTTAAAACTCATTTTTTCTGCCTTACTTATCCTGGGTATAACATCAACCTATGCTCAGGACAAGAAATCAACCTCCAACCTTTGCGATTTTGTCGATCCTTTCATCGGCACCCAGGAAATGGGCCATACCTTTCCCGGTGCCACCGTTCCGTTTGGGATGGTGCAGCTAAGTCCCGAGACCGACACCGTTCAGTACGAAAAGGATGGCAGGTACAACCCCGATGTTTACCGCTATTGCGCCGGCTATCAGTATACCGATAAAACAATTGTCGGCTTTGCCCATACGCACTTCAGCGGAACCGGCCACTCTGATCTGGGCGACTTCCTGATGATGCCCGCCACAGGAAAACTGAAGCTCAATCCCGGCACAGCTGATAAACCCGGAAGTGGTTACAGATCATCCTTCAGTCACGATAGCGAGGTAGCAAAACCTGGATATTATAAGGTAAAGCTCAACGATTATGATATTACCGCCGAACTCACAGCCACGACCCATGCCGGCTTTCACAAGTACACTTTTCCGGAAACGGATGCTGCTCACCTGATTTTCGACCTCAATTACAACATTTACGACTACGACGAAAAAGTCCTGTGGTCGTATGCCCGTGTTGAGAACGACACCCTGGTTACAGGTTACAGGATTACCCGCGGATGGGCCCGTACGCGCTATCTTTATTTTGCCATGGTGTTCTCCAAACCGATTAAAAGTTATGGGTTTAAGAACGAAGAGAACGTTGTTTACAAAGGCTTCTGGCGCAAGTTCAACCAGAACCAGAATTTCCCCGAGATTGCCGGCCGTAAAGTGTGTGCCTGGTTCGATTTCGACAACAGCAGCAACCGGGAAGTAAAGGTAAAGCTTGCCATATCGGCGGTTAGTACCGACGGAGCTTTGAAGAATCTTACCGCTGAAATTCCCCACTGGGATTTTGAAAAAACGCGCTCTGAAGCCTCTGCCGTATGGGAAAAAGAACTTGAAAAGGTTCAGATTACTGCTCCGGCCGATCAGATGAAGTCGTTCTATACGTCACTTTATCATATCTATCTCAATCCTGTTACCTATAACGATGTCGACGGACAGTACCGCGGGTTGGATAACAACATTTACAAAGCCGATAACTTCACCAACTACTCTGTTTTTTCGTTGTGGGACACTTACAGGGCGCTGCATCCGTTGTTCACAATTCTGCAACCTGCCCGTGCCAACGATATGGTGGTTTCCATGCTGAAACATTACGACCAGAGTGTTCACAAGCTTCTGCCGGTGTGGTCGCACTTCTCGAACGAAAACTGGTGCATGATCGGTTATCATGCAGTTCCGGTGATAGTGGATGCCTACATGAAAGGCATACGCAATTACGATGTGAATAAAGCCTTTGAAGCGGTGATTGCCTCTTCGACCCACAAAAGTTACGATGGCATCGGCCCTTACATGCAGTATGGGTATGTTCCCTACGACCTGGCTTCAAACTCTGCTTCCCTCACGCTGGAATACGGTTATGACGACTGGACCATAGCCAAATTTGCCCAATCTCTCGGAAAAAAGACGGAAGCCGATGCTTATATGAAACGCGCTTTGAGTTATGTAAATCTGTTCGATCCGAAGGTTGGCTTTATCCGGGCAAAAGACTCCAAAGGAAACTGGAAACAGCCTTTCAACCCCCTGAAAACAACCGGTGAAGGCTACATTGAAGGGAATGCCTGGAATTACACTTTTTACGAGCCGCAAGACGTAGCCGGATATATCAAACATGTTGGGGGTGAAAAGAATTTCACCAACAGGCTCGATTCTCTTTTTAGCATGCACCTGTCGGATGAATTCTTTAAGGAGTCGGAGGATATTGACCGTGTGGGCATTGTAGGAGGTTACGTGCAGGGCAATGAACCCAGTCACCACATTCCTTACCTTTACAATTATGCAGGTATGCCCTGGAAAACACAGGAGAAAATCCACGAGATCATCCGCACAAAATATATCCCCACTCCAAATGGTCTTTGCGGTAACGACGATTGTGGTCAGATGTCGGCCTGGTATATATTCAGCTCCCTTGGATTTTATCCGGTATGCCCCGGAACCAACCAGTATGTTATCGGCAGTCCTTGCGTGAATGAAGCCTCGATCCATCTCGACAATAATAAGGTATTTACGGTGAAAGCGATTAACCTTTCTGATAAGAACATCTATATCCAGGGAGTTACCCTCAACGGAAAGCCTTACGATAACACCTACATCACCCACGAAGCCATTATGAATGGCGGTGAACTTGTTTTTAAAATGGGCAATAAACCCAATAAAAAGTGGGGAACTTCCGTTCAGAGTCGTCCTTATTCAGTATTGACAAGTGAAATTATTAATCAATCAACTAAATAAAACCAAAGAAATGAAATCAATCTTTTCTGCGCTTCTGTTAACGCTTACTATTGCTGTTTCGGCACAAACAGTCGATAAAGTTAACAATCCTGAAGAATGGGTAAACCCCCTGATGGGTACCCAGTCGAAGTTCAGCCTATCCAACGGCAACACCTACCCGGCGATTGCTCTTCCGTGGGGCATGAATTTCTGGTCGCCGCAAACCGGCAAAATGGGTAACGGCTGGATGTACTCGTACGATGCCGATAAAATCAGGGGTTTTAAGCAAACCCATCAACCCAGTCCCTGGATTAACGACTACGGACAGTTTGTTGTGATGCCCGTTACCGGGAAATTACGGTTCAACGAAGACGACCGGGCCAGCTGGTTCTCCCACAAGGCCGAAGTTGTGAAACCTTACTATTACAGTGTTTACCTTGCCGATCACGATGCTACTTTCGAAATCACCCCCACCGAAAGAGCTGCTGCCATAAGGATAACCTTTCCCCAGTCGGATAGCTCGTATGTTGTGATTGACGCGCTCGATAAAGGTTCCTTCGTAAAAATAATTCCCGGCGAGAACAAAATTGTTGGTTATACAACTAAAAACAGTGGTGGAGTTCCGGACAATTTCAAAAACTACTTTGTGCTTGTTTTCGACCGTCCTTTTCAGTTTAAAACCCTCTGGAAAGAAAAAGAATTAAGGGCCGATGTACTCGAACTTGCTGATACCCATGTAGGCGCTGTTGTTGGCTTTAAAACCCATAAAGGTGAGAAGGTCAACATCAGGGTTGCTTCATCATTTATCAGTCCCGAACAGGCCGAACTCAACCTGAAAGAGCTTGGCAACGATAATTTCGATGCAGTGAAGGCAAAAGGAAAGGCTGTCTGGAACAAAGAACTCAGCCGCATCAAAGTAGAAGGCGGCACTGTAAACCAAACGCGCACTTTTTATTCGTGCCTGTACCGTACCATGTTGTTCCCCCGCAAATTCTTCGAGATAGATGCCAATGGTAAGATTGTTCATTACAGCCCTTATAATGGTCAGGTATTGCCTGGTTATATGTTTACCGATAATGGTTTCTGGGATACTTTCCGCGCTGTATTCCCATTTTTCAACCTGATGTATCCCGATCTGAATTCCCAGATTATGGAAGGCCTCGCCAATACCTATAAGGAAAGCGGCTGGCTTCCCGAATGGGCTTCACCGGGCCACCGCGACTGTATGATTGGCTCCAACTCCGCCAACAACATTGCCGATGCCTATCTGAAGGGATTGAGAGGCTTCGACATCAATACACTTTACGAAGCTATCCTGAAGAATACACAGAATGAAGGGCCGCTGTCGTCAGTGGGCCGTAAAGGTGTGAATTTTTACAACGATCTGGGTTATATCCCTTACGATGTTAAAATTCGTGAAAACACAGCCCGTACGCTCGAATATGCGTTTGCCGATTTTAATGTTTACCAGCTTGCCAAAGCGCTGAAACGTCCACAGGCTGAAATCGATCTTTTTGCAAAACGTAGTCAGAATTACCGCAATGTTTTCGATCCCGAAACAAAGCTGATGCGTGGCAGGAACCAGGATGGCAAGTTCCAGGCGCCGTTTAACCCCTTTAAGTGGGGCGATGCCTTTACCGAAGGCAACAGCTGGCATTACACCTGGAGCGTTTTCCACGATGTGGAAGGGCTCATTGGTTTAATGGGAGGCCGCAAGAGTTTTGTGGAGATGCTCGACTCTGTTTTCACCGTTCCGCCTATTTTCGACGACAGCTATTATGGGGGCACCATTCATGAGATCCGCGAAATGCAGATTATGAATATGGGTAACTATGCACATGGAAACCAACCCATTCAGCACATGATCTACCTTTATAATTATGCCGGCGAACCCTGGAAAACACAATATTGGGTACGCGAGGTAATGAACCGCATGTATGCACCAACACCCGATGGATATTGCGGTGACGAGGACAATGGCCAGACTTCGGCGTGGTATGTATTTTCGTCCATGGGATTCTACCCTGTTACTCCGGGAGTAGACCAGTATGTATTGGGAGCACCACTATTCAAAAAAGTTACGGTTAGCCTTCAAAACGGTAAAACGATACAGATTCAGGCTGATAATAACAGCGAGAACAACCGGTATATCAAGACCGTCAATTACAATGGACAACCTTATTCCAAAAACTGGTTAAGTTACAGCTCGCTCATGAACGGAGCTACCATAAAGATTGAAATGTCGCCTAACGCCAATAAAACAAGGGGTATTTCGAAAGAGGATTTCCCTTACTCATTCTCCACTGATCCTGCCACTAAGGGAATTAAATAGAAAACAGAATTGAAGCAATCTTCAGCTTTTACCTTCGGGTAAAGGCTGAACTTCAATTTTGGGCAATAATAATTTTTTCGGTTACAAGATCTTCTGCTTCAGCATCTCTTTGCAAAGCAATCACTCCAAAATCTTCAATAGTTTGCATGAGTTGCATGAGTTTACGGTCGGTAATGCCATAATCAATCAAATCAGCTGTATGCTCGGTTAGTTTCTTAAAGAGCATCTGGCATTTCAGAACCAGAATCTCATTATTATACTTCTGAAGTTCAGCTTCCGAAAAACAGAACTGCCCCTGCAGGTCAATAATTTCCTCGAGCAGCGCAAAAGTGGTGAGATTCTTCGAAGCTTCCACGGCTAATTTAATCAGCTTTAACTTTGTCTCCACATAGGAGTTCTGAAGATTGGAATTCATTAGCATAGCCTTAAGTTTTAAATGATTAAGCAGCTAAAAACAAATTTCAGTTTCGGGTAGAAAAAGAGCCGGGAGAGAAATCAACCCGAAATGTAGAATAAAAACAAAATAATTCTGAACAATGTTAAGTGAAAATTAAGAAATAATTCAATGAAAGTCAATTTTATTTTGAACAGGTTGTTAACACTTTACGGAAGTATAAATTTACATATTACCGGATAATGATCTGATAATTCCAGTTTTGGGCTCTGATATTCATATGAGCGCAAGATGGGATCGTAAAGTATATAATCAATTCGGTAGGAAGGAAATTTGCCACGATATGTATATCCAATGCCATTACCCGATTCGATAAATGCATCTTTTAAACCCTTGCATAAAGTTTGATACGAATAGGAAACGGGCGAATCGTTAAAATCGCCGCATACAATCACAGGATGTGGCGATTTTTTAATATGAGCTGCAACATCGTTCACCTGAATCGACCGGGTTTTAAAAGCATCGCGGACCCGGATAAAAATGCGCTGAATGCCCATCATTTGCTTCTCGTTGTACTTCAACTTCAGAGTGTCAAGAAGTCCGTAATCCTCTTTCAGGAACTTGATGGACTGGAGATGACTGTTGTAAACCCTGATGGTATCGTTCCCTATTTTCAAATCGGTATAAATACAAACATTAAAGGTCTTTGGAAATTTAATTTCGCCGGCATCAACAATAGGATAAGTGCTGAAAGTGGCTATACCAAAGTGTGAATTCGTTTTCTTCTTTTTGAGCGAATAATATATATGTGAGTTCTTATGTTTAAGCAACGACCTGATCCTCTCTTCCGAAACTTTTGAACTATCGCGGGTATAAAACTCCTGAAAGCAAATGATTTCCGGTTGCTCTCGTTCGATAAAGTGAAAAATACCCGAAACTGCATCGTTACTTGTTTCCCATTTATAAAGGTCGAATAAACGCACGTTGAACGTTAGAAGCTTAAACGAGGTGTTTCCCTGGATATATTTTTGCTTATAATAGTTTTTACTGTGAAAAGGGTTATCGAATTGGAGAATGCGACTGATAAAAGGTAAACCAATGAGTATACAGATGAACGAAAGCAAAAAATGATATTTTCGGAAAATTACCCAGAAAAGAAGAAAAAGAACATTCAATATTAAAAGAAAAGGATAGAAAAGGCCGAAGAAAGCCATAGGCCAGAATTTTACCGGATTTACAAAAGCTGAAATGTAACTGGCCAGTAAAGCAACGGCAGCTATAATGTTGAGAATAAAAATAAGTTTTTTAACAAAACTTTTCATCAGTTTTTGTTTTGACCCATCTTAAAAAGCATTTCTTTTTCGGCCTTGTTCAGGCTGTCGTAACCTGAACGGGATATTTTGTCGAGTATTGCATCAATTTCTTTTTGTTCAGCAGCTTTTGTCTTTTTATAATCGTAGTCGTTCACAGGTTTACGGTGCGAAACCTTAAGCCTTTTACGCGGCTTGAGTAAAGTTGCAAAAAAATCGAGAATCCTGTTTACCCCAATGGTGATGTCGCTGTTCTTTTGAAGCCTCAGGGCAAAAATCCATCCGGCAAGCATACCTCCCAAATGCGCAATATGACCTCCAGCATTTCCCTGGGCCATGGAAATTAAATCCAGCAAAATATAAACCAATGCGAGGTACTTGAGCTTTACCTGGCCAAAAAACATCAGGTAGATGGAATAATTTGGCCTGCTGAAAGCAACTCCTGCAAGGATCGCCATAATAGCCGCGGAGGCGCCTAAAATAGGTGCAAAATTACCTCTTAAAGCCGGCATAGCATAATAACCGGCAACAAAGAGGAGGTAGCCAAAAATACCACCAATGAGATAAAGACCTACAAGCTGCCGTTTATTGAAAAACTCCAGAAATAACTTGCCAAACCAATATAAACCCAGCATGTTAAAAGCTATGTGGAAAAAATCCTCATGAAAAAACATGTAGGTAATAACGCTCCAGGGCCGTGTCAGGAGCTCGGGTAAATAGGATGGCGCAGTAAACATTCTGGAAAAAGCATAATAAGAAGCCTCATTTTTGCCTATCCAGAAAAAAGTATGAATTAGCCCGAAAACAATAAATACGATAACATTTATATAAAGAAGCCTTGTTACCGGACTTCCGTATTTATAAGAATCCTTAAGTTCTTTATATATGCTCATAGATACTTTGAATTCAATTTATTAAACACCTATAAAATTAATAAAAATTTGTTCGCTTACTGTTCCAATACCGGATGATCAGAAACCCGAACAGCATGCCCCCGATATGAGCAAAATGGGCAATGTTACTTCCCGGCTGGTTAATACTCAGGTACAATTCGATACCACCCATTATCATCACCATATATTTTGCTTTAATGGGAATTGGAGGGAAAATCAACATAAGGATTGTGTTAGGAAAGAGCATTCCAAATCCTAATAAAACTCCATAAACCGCTCCTGATGCTCCAACTGTAGGTACACTGATCATTTTATCATAAATCTGGTAAACTGAGTTTACAGCTACACTCTTAAACTCAGGATCGCTAAGATTCTTAGACCAGTCCGACGCATAATTTAAAATATCGGTTTGTAATCCGGGATTACCGATATAAGTCTGGGCAAATTCTTTCATCAAAGCCGGAGAAGGTGATTCAAAAAACATGTGAACAAATTCCCTTACATCGCGAAACTCAAGATAATTAACGAAAGTATGCAGGGCAGCAGCTCCTAACCCTGTTAACATATAATAAAGAAGAAATCTTTTGCTTCCCCAGGCATTTTCAAGCGCGCGACCAAACATCCATAAGGCAAACATATTAAAGAACAAATGCATAGGGTCGCCATGCATAAACATGTGCGTTATTACCTGATAAATTTTAAAGTTTGACGATTCGGGATAGAAAAGTCCTAAGCTCCAGCGAAGATCAGTTCCAAATGCACTTTGAATTGCATATGTGGCTAATAACATCAGAGCATTTATCCATATCAGGTTTGTTACAACCGGAGCACTACTTCCAAATCGGTTTATTCCCGCGTTAAACATTTCCTATAAATATTTTGCAAATTCAACAATATTATCCAATAATAGTTTTAAAAGTTTTTATCCAGCTCTTCTATATTGATAATCGAAATCACAGTTTTGCCCGTGGGCGAATAGTTTGGCAATGCCGAGGCAAAAAGTTTATCCACCATCGATTTCAACTCCTCAGGTGATAATGATTTACCGTAAGGAATTGCTGCCGATTGCGCCATTTTACATGCTATCTTTTCGCGTCGGTCGCTGTTCAGGTCCTGTTCTTCGTCAAATACAGCAGCTACTATCTCTTCCAGTAAAATTTTGACATCAATCGATCCCATATCCGACGGAGTTCCAGTAACCCTTATCTCAAGATTATCGTGAAACTCGAGCATAAACCCTAGGGCTTCAAGTTCTTCAACCAAACCCTGCAGATGAATGTAATTATCCTGCCCCATCTGAATCACCAGCGGAAAAAGACTTCGCTGGGTAATTCCCCTGTTCTCCTGAAGTTTTTCCATGTAATATTCAAACAGGATACGCTCATGGGCACGCTTCTGATCGATTATCATCAGCCCTGACTTCACCGGAGTGAGAATGTACTTATTTTTAAGCTGAATTATGTTAGAAACCGGGTTATCGTTATGGTTTGTCCCAAAAGAAGCCTGATGTGTAACTTCACCTGGAGTATCAAAATCTCCGGGTTTGTTCTGAAAACCGGCATACAGCTTTTCCCAGTTATTCAAATTATCTTGCTCGTCCTTCTCTTTTGAAGGCCTGTAATTATATCCCGAAGTGGAATGGTCGCTGTCAAATGGGTTATAATTGGGGTTGATGCTTATTTCAGGTACACGGATCTCTGTATCCTTCCCCAGATAGGGTATATTAATTCCTGCTTCACTGTCGAAATCGATGGATGGCACGACATTGAATTTCCCGAGGAATTCCTTCACCGAAGCCTGCAGAATCTGGAATATGGCAACATCGTCCTCAAATTTAACTTCAGTTTTGGTAGGATGGATGTTGATATCAATGGTTTCGGGATCGACTTCAAAATAAATAAAATATGCCGGCAGATTATCGGCCGGAAGCAAGCCTTCATATGCCTTCATTACAGCACGGTGGAGCATGGGGTGCTTTATAAACCGCCGGTTTACGAACATAAACTGGTCACCGGGAGTTCGCTTGGCAATGTCGGGCTTACTTACAAACCCTGATATCTTCACAATGGATGTATCAGCATTTACAGGAACAAGAAAAGAGTTGATGGATTTGCCAAAGACGTTACAGATCCGCTGCCTGAAATTGCTCTGGGGCAGATTATAGATTTCCGTTTCGTTATGATGCAGTTTGAATTCAAGTTCGGGCCTTGCCAGTACAATACGCTGAAATTCGTTCAGTATATGACGGAACTCGGTATTGGTAGCTTTCAGGAATTTACGCCGTGCAGGAGTATTGAAGAACAGGTTTTTAATCAGAAAGTTACTGCCGCTGCTGCAGCTTACAGGTTCCTGGGCGTTGATCCTGCTTGCCGAAATATCAATCAAATTCCCCAGTTCATCTTCATGACGCTTTGTCTTCAACTTAATTTCGGCAATAGCCGCTATGGAAGCAAGTGCCTCGCCTCTGAAGCCAAGACTTCGTATAGAGAACAGATCTCTGGCGTCTTTTATCTTCGAAGTTGCGTGCCGTTCAAAAGCCATACGGGCATCGGTATCGGACATACCGCAGCCATTATCAATAATCTGGATAGAAGTCTTTCCTGCATCCTTGATTAAAACGCTGATTTCTGTTGCACCGGCGTCTACCGAATTCTCAACAAGTTCTTTTACAACCGAAGCCGGTCTTTGAATAACCTCACCGGCAGCGATCTGATTCGCTACTGCTTCGGGTAATAAACGTATTACATCTGGCATGACAGGGATATAAATCTAAAAGCTACAAAGTTATTAAATTCCCCTGATCAAAATATTTGCCACAAAGATTTTGGTGGCTGACCTGCACGGTTGACTATTGCTTCAGGTTATAACCGAAAAAGCTACAAAAGCTATAATTCAAGGACATTTCACTTTTTTTCCGTAAGTTTACAGCTAAATTCTTTGCGCATGATCGATACTATAAAGGCTAATTTTATTGAAGCCCGAAACATATTGGACACCTTTATCAACGATGAGTCGAACTGGCTTGACTTTGAGAAAGCGGGGAATTTAATGGTTGATGCTATCCTATCAGGGAAAAAAATTATTTCATGCGGAAATGGCGGTTCATTATGCGATGCCATGCATTTTGCTGAAGAATTGTCAGGCCGCTTCAGAAGTGATCGCCCTGCCCTGCCAGCCATTGCAATAAGCGACTCCTCCCATATTACATGCGTTGCAAACGATTATGGGGTAGAATCAATATTTTCCCGTTTTGTTGAAGGTTTGGGAAATGAAGGAGATGTGCTTTTGGCCATAAGCACCTCCGGTAATTCGGCTAACATAATAAAAGCATGCGAGGCAGCCAGGAGCAAAGGAATGAGAATAGTTGCCCTGACCGGGCGAACCGGCGGAAAACTTGCCTCTCTGTGCGATGTTGAACTAAGGGCACCTATGTCGGAATATGCTGATCGTGCTCAGGAGATTCATATAAAAATTATCCACTCATTAATTCAATATATTGAATT
Source organism: Bacteroidota bacterium (assembly GCA_021779665.1). Classification (GTDB taxonomy): domain Bacteria; phylum Bacteroidota; class Bacteroidia; order Bacteroidales; family JAAUTT01; genus JAAUTT01. The sequence continues at coordinate 27,883 of JAJYAG010000041.1, forward strand.
ACGAACCCAAAAACAGGGTTAGTCAAAATAATTAAACACTATCACTTTTCGTTTGTAATATAATATACATTTAAACCTGGCTAATTCCGTTTGAAGGATAATACAATTGAACAGGACAGGGATCAGGAACATGGGTTAGATAACCTACTGTTATTCAAAATTTTTAAATGTGGTGAACCGTTGGAATCATAATTAAACGAAAGAGATGAGAAAGGCTGATTATATACCAATCGCAGCATTGGCAATACTTTTGCTAATGGTTGGTTGTTTTAAGACCGATGAGGTTGACGACAACATGAAACAGACTTTTTCGATACCTTTGGGAGAGAAGCCTTTGAAAATCGATGCCCCCACTATTATCGACAATAGCAGCAAGTTTTTTTATAATGGCAAACCATACAGGATTGTTACCACAAACTTCAGAAAAGAAGAAGTTCTTGAATTTGAAATGGATAGTATCAGTAAAAAAGATATCATCCAGGGAGCTGATTTTAAAATCAGGATCCGGAATAGCTACCCGGCTAACGCATTCTTGCAGGTGTATCTTTTAAACACAGCAAAACAAGTTATTGACTCTTTCTTTGTAGATGGATTACAAAAAATATCGGCAGGCGAAGTTGACATTCTCGCTGAGCCTGATCTGATTTCAACAACAATACTGGATGCCGCTTTTCATGATGCAAGATTAGCAAATCTCAGGAGTACAAAGTACCTTAATTACGTTTTTTATCTTGAACCCAGACGTGAAGACGGAGCGCCGCTTAAGTTCACCAGTAAAAGCGATATAAAAATTAACCTGGCAATGCGTTTATACCTTCAGTATAACTTAAACGAACTTTAATGGGTAAATACCTGACTTTTTTGCTTTTATTTATCATTATTGGTAAAAATCTGTTAGCACAGCAAAACTCTACATTGTTTTTCATGCCGAACACACCACAGGCTAATTTTGTTAATCCGGCAGTTACAAACGAATGCAGATTAATCATCGGATTACCTGTTTTATCCTCAGTTCATGTAAATGCCGGAAACTCGGCGTTCAGCTATAATCAGTTATCTACGAAAGAACGCATTGGCAATGTCAGTTATTTCGATTCGGAATTTCATACCAACTTACTCTTTGCTGGCTTTTGGGTCAAAAAAAGCTTTTTGACTTTCTCGGTAAACGAAAAGGCTGATCTATTTATGACTTACCCCGGCGACTTGTTTGCCATCATACAGCATGGTAACTCACAATTTGAGGGCGAAACAGCCAAATTAGGGCGATCAGGTTTCTTTCTCAATTACCGGCGGGAATATGCGGCAGGAATTGCCCGCCAGGCAGGCTCTGATCTGTGGTGGGGAGCACGCGGAAAACTGCTGTTCGGAAAACTCAACACAACCATGACAAAGTCGAAAGTGGACTTATTTACTGATCCGATTACCTTCGATTTGACCTTCACCTCCGATTGGCAGCTTAATTCCTCTCTGCCAATTAATGTTACAAAGAATTCGCAGGGATATGTCGAGTCGGTTGAGTATAACGATGCTTCCGCAGGAAGTATATTAATGAACCGTCAAAATATCGGTTTCTCCACCGATCTGGGTTTTATCAAAAAAGTTGATGATTTAATAACCGTTTCGGGAAGTATACTCGATCTGGGTTTTATCTCTTGGAAAACCAATGCCACCAACTTTGCCCAGGATGGAACTTACACATACAAAGGTCCCATTGGTGATTCTATAGATAATGAGAATTATATGGAGAACCTTACCCGCATTATCCAGGAAGAATTTGGAATAACTGCTCCACAAAAGTCATATATGCAGCCGCTAAGCCCCAGAATTTACCTGGGAGCAACTTATAAGCTCCGGGACGACTTAACAGCAGGAGTTTTGGGAACGGCTAAAATAAACAGGTACAAAATTACAAAAGGCCTCACACTTTCGCTCAACAAGCAATTTAGCGAGAAATTCACCGGTAGTGTAAGTTACTCTTATTTATACAACGACCTTCGTAATCTGGGACTTGGTATCAAAATAGGTAAAAATCCACTTCAGTTCTATGCAGTAAGCGATAATGTTCTGGGATTCTTCAATCTTGCCGCTACCCATACTGCTAATCTGAGGTTTGGGCTTCATTTGAATTTCGGGTGCGACCGCGAATCAGGTTTTGGTGGATGTGGATGTGCCGGAATGCAGAATTCGTCCAACCACCGGCAAAAAATGAATAAACTCCTGAAGAAAAAGAAATAACGGAAAAGTTCATTCCTGTCTTTCTATTCTCGGCAACAGGTTTCCCTGAAAATCGGTAAAGTATGGTTTAAACCTTTCAATCATTCCTACGCCAAATTCATAATTCTTTATAAAAATCAATATCTCGGCGAGTGATTTAAATTCCCTGAGAGAAATTGCCTTTTTTTCAAATTGATACTCACTCAACGAAATACTGACAAAACCTTCTTTATTCTTCAGTTTTAAAAAATCAAAGCTCAAACTGTTTCCTTCGATAGTGATAAATTGAAGTTTAGGTAAATTGTAAAATTCATTGGGTAACTCCGTTATTTTATTATTTGCTATGGACAAATAGTTTAATTTCCGAAGATTTTGGATATGAGGTGAAAGACTTTCAATCTGGTTATTATGAAGATGTATAAAATCCAGGTTTGTCATGTCATAGAACTCGTCAGGTAAATTTTTGATTCTATTTCGGGAAAGTGATATATAGTCAAGTTTAGACAATTGCCCAATCGCGGGTGATATGTATTCAATCTGGTTTCCTTCCAGCATCAGATCCTGAAGTACTGCAAGTTCGTATAAGCGGTCACTCACATTTTTAATCTTGTTTTCCCTCAGGTCGAGCGTTTCCATTTTTTTCAGGTTCCCAATTCCGGACGGAATGGAGTCCAGTAAATTTTTACGCACGAATAAACCTGTAACACTTCCAGTTGTATTTTGCGGAATATAAATTTCCGAAATCAGGTTTTCATCGGCAATTAGATCGGTTAATTTTTTGAGACGAAAAATATTTCCTGAGAGTCTGGTGAGTTTATTCCTGTAAATGTCCAGGTGCTTAAGAGAGTCCATCAGAATAATATCTTCCGGTATAATTTCAATATAATTTGATCCGAGCTTTAATCTTTTTAAGCCTTTTAAGGAGAAGAGTTCCTTAGGAAAATTGCGGAAAAGGTTTCTTTCCGCATCAATAAAAGTAAGACTTTGAATTTTCGTTATTGCTTGCGGCAGAGTGGTTAAATCGTTATCAGAGATACTAAGAATCTCCAGATTATTCAAAAGATAAATATCTGCAGGAATTTCCCTCAAATGTTTACCACTTAAACTCAGATGTTTTACCTCCTCTGGTTTTGAATTCCCAATAAAATTCAAAATGGAATTTGATTGTCCGTAAGTTTGCACCAAAAAGAGCATAAATAAGCAAAGGCTTGCTGGAAATCTCATTGTATTAAATAAATCTTTAATATTTGAATCCCGAAAGTATAAGGTTTATCTGTTATTTGCAAAGAAGTACCAAAAAGTTAAATGCTTATGCATTTACAAAATATTGCTCATTCCAATATTTTCCTTAATATTGTCTACCACCAATTCCTTAACTAATGCTTGTTAAAACTTACGGAAGCGCTGTTTATGGCATAAGTGCCACCACCATTACAATCGAGGTCAATATAAGTCAGGGAGTGAACTTTTTTCTGGTTGGCTTACCCGATAATGCCGTAAAGGAGAGTCAACAACGCATTGATTCGGCTCTTCAGATCTTCAACTATCGGATTCCGGGGAAAAAAATTGTGATCAATATGGCTCCTGCTGATATCCGCAAAGAAGGATCGGCATACGATTTACCACTGGCAATAGGCATTCTGGCAGCCTCGGAGCAAATTCAAAATCAAAAGCTCGACGAATACATTCTGATGGGGGAACTTTCTCTAGATGGAAGCCTTCAGCCTATTAAAGGGGTATTACCTATTGCTCTTCAAGCTAAGGAAGAAGGATTTAAGGGCATCATCCTGCCTAAACAAAATGCACGCGAAGCCGCAGTGGTGGAAGGGTTAGATGCTATCGGTGTGAGCAATATAAAAGAAGTAATAGATTTTGTGAACGGCGATATTGGTATTCCTCCGGTTGTAGTCGATATTCAGGAAGAATTTCTCTCCCAGATTAATAACTACGAAGTAGATTTTGCCGATGTGAAGGGTCAGGAGAATGTGAAACGGGCACTCGAAATTGCTGCTGCCGGCGGACACAATCTGATCATGATCGGTCCTCCAGGCGCTGGTAAAACCATGCTGGCCAAACGCCTTGCCACCGTTTTGCCACCCTTAACACTCGATGAAGCGCTGGAAACCACCAAAATTCATTCGGTTGCCGGAAAAATCGACAAGAACTCATCCTTAATAACATACAGGCCATTCCGCAGCCCTCACCACACAATTTCTGATGTGGCCTTGGTTGGTGGAGGGGCATTCCCACAGCCCGGCGAAATTTCTCTGTCTCACAATGGAGTTTTATTTCTGGATGAACTTCCCGAATTTAAACGCACTGTGCTCGAAGTAATGCGTCAGCCGCTGGAGGACAGACTTATCACCATTTCGCGGGCTAAGTTTACGGTTGAATACCCGGCAAGTTTTATGCTTATCGCTTCCATGAACCCCTGCCCTTGCGGATATTACAACCATCCCGAAAAGGAGTGTGTTTGCACTCCCGGTCTGGTCCAGAAGTATTTAAACCGTATATCGGGTCCGCTGCTCGACCGCATTGATATTCACATCGAAGTGGTACCCGTACCTTTTGACAAGCTTTCGGAAAGCCGTGTGGCTGAAAGCAGTCATGCTGTTCGGGAAAGGGTTGTTGCTGCCCGTAAACTACAGGCTGCAAGGTTTGCGAAATATGCCGGTGTGCATTGCAATGCCCAAATGTCCTCGAAAATGCTGCGGAAATATTGCGAAATAGATGCAGCCGGGCAAGGGATTATGAAAACAGCGATGGAAAGGCTGGGTTTATCGGCCCGCGCTTACGACAGAATTCTTAAGGTATCGCGAACAATCGCCGATCTGGACAGCAGCGATAAAATTGAAGCCTCGCATCTGGCAGAAGCCATTCAATATAGAAGTCTCGACAGGGAAAACTGGGCGGGATGATGATTTAAGATTCTGTACCAATCCAAAAACATGTTCTTCCGTATCCGTTATTCATCAACGAAAACTTCAGATGGTGGTTCTGCAATATCTCCCTCACCAACGTTAACCCTATCCCCTGCCCTGTTTTCTTAGTGGTAAAAAAAGGTGTAAAAAGTTGTTTTTGAATTTCAGCGGGAATGGTTTCTCCCGAATTAAAAATAGAAAGTCCCTCGGGATGAGTTTTAGTGCTAATGCTGATCTCTCCACCCGGTCCAGCAGCTTCAATTGCATTTTTCAAAATATTGGAAATGACTAGCTCAAACTGATTAATATCCACTAGCCATACCAGCGGATCGGACGAAAGTTGCAATGTAAGCGTAATTTCATTCTGTCGCATTTCATAATGGAATATCTTCTCCATTCTGAGCAACAGCTCGTTTATATTACATTTCTCTTTTATAGGTGACGGCAGCTTAAACAGTTGCGCATAACGCTTTATAAAATCGTTCAGCGCAAAGTTCCGCTGTATGGCCACTTCGATTGCATACTCGAAATCGGGTTGCTGATCGGGAGCCGACTTTATAATATGCGTCTTCAACGAATCAAGCACCGAATTGATTGGGCCAATAGAATTATTAAACTCGTGCGATATGGTTCTGATCACTTTTTCGTAAGCTGCCCGCTCGATATTATATATCTCGTTGCTCAGCTCCTCAATTATAAGAAACTGGTTGCGAAAACCCTGGTTAACAAAATACGACCGGTGAACTTTATATTTCAAAAGTCCGGATACAAGAACGGTTTGAGTCTCGTTTGTGCCAATACTTAGGAGTTCCTTGATCAAAGGTTTCTGATAAAACGATTGTAAGGAAAAATCTTTGACTTCTATGAATTCTAACCCGGTAAAGCTTTCTGCAGCAGGATTCATCATCTTGATTTTTTCATCGGGATCGAGGATAATGATGCCGGAAGGGGAAGCCAGTAACAATTTTTCAAGAAAATAATGCTGTTCCTGCTGCAATGTTCTTTCGTAACGAAGCCGGTCGATCATCTGATTATACACCGCGATGAGGTTGTCCAGCTCGGGTTGTCCCACTTTTACGAGACGCATGCTGAAATCCTTGTCTTTTATAGATTCTATCCCACTATGGATTAACTTCAACGGTTTGGAGAAGGCGATAAAAAAATACACCGAGAATCCCAGGGAGAATACAATTAAAGCTTCGGCTGCAATAAACCATGTGGTGTTTTTATACAACACCAGAATAGCAAGAGCTACCTCAACCAGGTGAATAAACACCAGGAATAAAAAGAATTTAGTCCTGTATGTCATATGGAATTCCGTATTTATCGAGCCGCCGGTATAACGACCCTCTGCTCAGTCCTAATGCCTTTGCCACCTTAGACATATTATTACGATAAAGACCAAGGTTTTTCCGTATCAGCAATTCTTCCATCTCATCCAGGGTAAGGTTGGATGCCGGAAGCTGGTCGGCCAGATCGCCCATGGGAACTTTCTGCACGTAAGCCGAAAAATGATCGATATCCAGTTGGGTGCTATTGCAAAGAAGAACGGTACGTTCAACCAGATTTTTGAGTTCGCGTACATTCCCGGGAAAATGTAATTGCTGCAGCCAGGTCAGCGCTTTATCCGAAATGGTAAGGTTTTTTATACCATACGACCTTTTCAGGTTTTCCATAAAGTGCAGGGTGAGCAGCGGTATGTCCTGCGGCCTTTCACGTAATGCCGGTAATTTTATGTTGATAAGGTTGAGACGGTAATACAGATCTTCACGGAAATGCTTCGATTCAATCATTTTTTCGAGCGAGCGGTTGGTTGCACTGATTACCCTAACATCCACACGCCGGGTTTTGCTGTCGCCCAACACCTCGTAAGTTTTATCCTGCAATACACGTAAAAGTTTCACCTGCGAGTTAAGGTCGAGTTCACCAATTTCATCCAGGAAAATAGTGCCTGTATCGGCTATTTCGAAGCGACCTTTGCGATCGAAACGCGCATCGGTAAAGGCGCCCTTGCGATGACCAAACATTTCGCTCTCGAAAAGTGATGAGGAAATTCCACCAAGATTAACCTTTACAAAGGGTTGTTCGCTGCGATGGCTGTTACGGTGGATGGCTTCGGCTATCAACTCCTTTCCGGTACCGCTTTCGCCGCTGATAAGCACATAGGCATCGGTACGACTGATACGTCCAACGGTCTCAAGAACATTAAGAAATGAAGGATCTTCGCCGATGATAAAATCAAACTGGTATTTCTGATCCAGCTCTTTACGCGATAACTTTGAATGGGCATTGACGCTTTTCAGGCTCAGAATGGTTTTGACCGATTGCAGCAAATGTTGGTTATCCCAAGGCTTGGAAATAAAATCGGCAGCCCCGTTTTTCATTCCTTCTACAGCCAGGGGAACGGTGGCCCAACCGGTAATAAGCATAACAGGCATGTCTGGCTTTTTCATCCTTATCTGCTGAAGAGCATTCAATCCTTCCCTACCCGAATTGTCATTTGTAAAATTCATATCGAGCAAAACAAGCTCAACTGGCAGTTGATCCAGAAATATCAGACCTTCTGCCGGATTAGAAGCCACTTTCACATTAAAACCCTCCTGCTTCAGAAGAAGGTTAAGAGAAGCCTGAACAGCAGTATCGTCGTCGATAATTAGAAGCATATTTTGGTTATAAAGCGGGTGTACGAAAGATTCGCTACGTAAAACTCGTTATTTTTTGTCAGAATTAAAATTCCTTACTCAACCTGTTAATTCATAAAATTAAAAACCTTGTCCTTTGAAGAGCAAAGAATTTAAGGTTGTGGGTTCTTTCTCCCCTCTCCAAATGGAGAGGGGTCGGGGGTGAGGTTCCTAATAACTTATTCTTCATGCAATGCCTCGGCAGGTTTGAGTGCAGCCGCAATTTTAGCGGGCGACAAAGCACTGATGGTGCATAACAGCAAAATAATCAGAAAAGCAGCTAAATTGGCCTGTACCAGAGTAGAAACCGGCGTATTGTAAACGTTGAAAATAAAAACCTGAGAAGTAAGAATTAGCCCGAATAACATGGAAATGATAGCCAGCAAATATGTTTCGCCAAGTATTTGCAGCAGTACCGATGTTGAGGAACTTCCTACGGCCCTTCGCAATCCAATCTCAGGTTTTCGGCGTGAAATGTTGAGCCATAGGGTTCCGAAGAGGCCAAGCATAACGTTTACAATCAAAAAGATGACAACCGCCCCGGCTATGATAATGGGGGCAAGCTCCGAGATAAGATACTGGCGACGCATCGATTCAAGTTTTTCAATCTGGTATTGAAATGATTTATCGAATTTTATCAGCTTATTAACAAGCTTTGCTTCATAACTACCAGGAACATCTCCTTTTAACCTGACCAACATCCCTCCCCATGGAAAATATCTAGGTTTCTCCGGAGTTGCATCAATCATAAAATTAGGCTCATCCGAGAATTCTCCATGGCGCCTGAGCGTTTCAAAAACCCCAACAATTTTATATTTCTGTGAATTCTTCTCTTCCCCAACAGTTATAATTTCCCCCGCTGCTGGCTTATCTCCAAATAATTCTTTCCGGAATTTTTCATTAATTACACTCGTTGTTATATTCGAAAATTTGTCTTCCGGTAAAAACCATCTTCCTTCGGTAATTTTTAATCCGGTTGTCTTGGCAAGGTCGGGTTCTGCCCTGAAGGTTTCATAACAATACTGCTTTGAGTTCCAATTGAAACAACTGCTCGAATTACTTTGTGCATAAATAAAATCGCTGAAGGAAACATAGGCTGCAGAGGCTATCTGGTCATCATTCAGCAGATATTTTTTAATCTCGTCGAATTTAAGGAACATCACTGAATCGTTTAATCTTTGTTCGCGCGGAAGGTTCCAATCCTGGTGGATATGCAGCGCCCACATATTCTTATAGTCCATCCCTAAAGGTTCCTTGTACTTTTTATAATAATGAATAACAACCGCCGACAGCACAAATAAAGCCATGAACGATAAAACAATTTCAATTACCAGCAGACTGTTTCTGCGGCGTTGGTTCCAGAGAATAACAAAAAAATGGCGGATCATTTTACACCTCCTTTCAAACAGGTAACAATTTGAAGTTTCGACATTTTAAGTGCAGGATATAAGCCGGAGATAACTCCGAAAATAAGAATAACTACGAACCCATAGAAATAAACCCGCAGGCTGAAATCAACATCACCAAGGTTCATTAGTCCGGAGGCATCAATACCTTTCAGAAGAGCCCAGGCCCCAATAAATCCAAAGAGTCCTCCCATTATTGTTACAACAATATTCTCATAAACAAACTGCACAGCCATATTTGGTTTGGTGGCCCCAAAGGCTTTACGAACGCCTATTTCGGAGGCCCGCTCATAGATGCGTGAAACAGTAAGATTGGTGAGGTTTAACAACGGTATAAAAGAGAAAAGTATTGCAAAAGCAATCAATATAAACTGGCTTTTACTCCTGTCGCTGTACGATTTAAAAGTAAACTCGAAAGAAGATTCCAGTTTTGATTCAGCTTCTTTCATATTATCAGGAGGTTTTACCTTCGAAACTTCTTTTTTAAAGTTTTTTCTTAACATTTCAAAATCGCTTCTGGATTTTGCCTGTACAAGCACCTGATAGCTCCACGAGATATAATCCTTCTCTTTTACCTGGGTAGTATAGGAAACATAATTGTAAGGCATCCAAACCTGGGAAAAGGCCGAAAGATAAATGGCGGGAACATCGTCGACAACACCCAAAACTTTATAATTTTTATTGTTAATATTCAAGAATTTACCAACGGCAGGAGAAGCACCAAAAATACTTTCCTTTATACTTTTGCAAATTACTACCACCTGGGGAGTATTTATAATTTCCTGTTTGTCGTAAGGTCTTCCTTCCAGAAATTTAAAGGAAAAAATCTTCCAGAAATTTTCGTCGGTATCTTTCATGTTAATATCCAAACGTTTATCTCCAAGATAAATAGTAACTGTGCCACTCCCACGACTGCAAATTGAAATAATTTCGGCTTCCTTTTCGAGTGGCCTGACAGTTTGTTCGATAAAATAGGGCATAGCAGGACCAGAGCTGTAACTGCCTCGCTCTTTATCACTGAATTGGACCTCGTTCATGATCAATGTTTTTGATAGATTTGGCTGAACAGGATTGGCCACAATCATCAGGGTATAAATACTGGTTACAGCCAACAGAATCGTCAGCGTAAAGCTTATGCCGAACAGATTGATGAAAGTAAACATCTTCCGTCGCATCAGCACTTTAAATGTAAGTTTTATGTAGTTTTTAAACATGGGTCATAGGTTTTAAAGTTTAAAATTCTTCTCTGATTGCTTCTGCAGGTTTAAGATTCGCTGCCTGACGAGCTGGCAATAGAGCACAAAAGGTTGAAAGTATAAAGATTACGAGGGTAGAGGCTAAATGTCCAAGTATAAGGGCTTGCACAGGTATATCTAAAAAGTTATAAATAAATATTTGTGAGGAAAAAACGAATCCGATAAGAATGGAAATACTTGTAAGTATATAAGTTTCGACAAGAATTTGCCATTGAATTAAACTTCTCCTACTTCCTACAGCTCTTCTGATGCCTATTTCGGATTTACGTCGGGCAATATTTTGCCATAGACTTGCAAATAGTCCAAGCATTACATTGATAATTAAAAAAGCTACAACAACACTTAAAATAATTAGTGGTACTAAATACTTTCTCAGATATTGCTGCCTCATCTTCTCCATACTGTAAATGTTGAAATTCAAATCAGATGCGTATTTCCTGAGGAGCTTCATCAACTCTCCTTCAAAAGATGGATGTGGTTTATTCTTCACTTTAATAAGTATTCCATTATGCTCATCATTAGTATCCTTAAAGAACATGAGATTGAGATTATCAGAAAACTCACCATTGAACTTAAAATGATCTACAACTCCCAGAACTTCATATTTTTGATCATCTCCAAATGTTCTTCCTACTGGATTTTGTCTTGGGAAAAGGACATCTGCGACTTTCCTGCTCAATACTACCTGATGACGGGAGGATGCCATATCTTCTCTGCTAAACCAGCGTCCTTCCTTTAGATTTATTTCCAGATCATCTTTTAAATATTCATTGGCACAACAAAACTGATATCTTATTTCCTTTCCGCCGAAAACAAAGGCATTATCCTCTCCTGTTTGATGGAGATAGGCCATTGTAGAGAAATGAACAGGATGAGCATATTCTACAGTTGAAAAGACATTTTTAATTTCCACTGCCAATCTTTCCATCTTTTCATTTCTTACCTTTTCACGCATATGTTCCTGTTTCCAATCTTCGTCAGTGTCCAATGGATAGTACTCTTTAGGAAAAGCATTTACCATCCATACATTTTTATAGTTAAACCCTAACGGTTCAAGGTATTTTTCAGTCTGCATTATAACAAAGGAAGACAGTGCAGTAAGTATTAAAAATGCAAACGATATCTCTACCACAGTAAGCAAATTCTCTTTTCGCCTGTTCCAAATCATTTTGAAATAATGAATAATCATTTTAAACCTCCTCTCATGGCCGAAATTATCTGTAGCTTCGACATGCGTATTGCTGGATACAATCCGGCTAAAGCACCGAAAATAAAAATGATACCTAAACCATTCAGGAAAATTCTAAAATCGGGTTTAAAATTGCTATATCCCAACAATTCAGATGAGTTAATCATCATGAGGATTAACCATGCTCCAATAAATGCAATGATTCCCCCAATGATACTTACAAGAATGCTCTCGCAAATGAATTGAACTATGATATCTTTTCTGGTTGCACCAAAAGATCTTCGTAAAGCAATTTCGCTGTATCTTTCTATAATTCGGCTGGTGTTAAGGTTAGTGACATTGAGTAATGGTAAAAAAATAAAAATTGAAATAAGTGCAATGCCCATTTTAATATAAAAATCATCCTGAAGCCAATAGTAATCGTAATAGAGAGATTGAAAAGGATCTTTTAATGCTGCTCTGACTGCAACGTAATATTCAGGTCGATCCATCTGCTGAAGCCTTTTTTCAAATTCCTTCCGGATTGAAGCTTCAGAAGCTCCCTCCTTCTTGATAATTAAAACATTGTACTTCGATTTAATGTATTTCGCCTTTAATTCCTTCAAGTAATCTGTCTTGTTGTAAGGGATCCATACGTCAGCAAATGCAGTATGGAGAATTTGCGACACATTCCTCACAACGCCTATGACTTTATACCTCGCATTATCAAGAATAAGTGTTTCACCTATTACATTTTTATGCCCAAAATACCTGTCCCTTATCTTTTCTGTGATTACGGCAACCGGCTTACTTGATTCAATATGACCTGAGTTGTATGGCAATCCCTCGACAAAATCGAAAGAAAAAATCTTCCAATAATTCTCATCTGTTTCACGGTATCTTATTTCTATTGGTCCATTTTTCACATATTCTGTTACTGGCTGAAAAGAAAGAGCATGTATTGAAATAGTCTTTACACCACTTAAAGGTTTTACAACCTTTTCGAAAAAATACGGACCAACAGATGCAGTAAAATTTTCATATTTTCTGTCAATCTCAATATGATTTAAATATAATGTCCTTGAAAGATTCTTTTCTACAGGATTCGAAACAAAGATGTAGGTATATAAAGCAGATAAAACAAGCAACACCATTAAAGTACAGCTAATTCCAAAAAGGCTTACAGCAGTAAACATCTTCCTTCGCATCAGCACTTTAAATGTAAGTTTTATGTAATTTTTGAACATGGTATTCGGGTTACGGGTTGCGTGTTATGAGCTACATGTTGTTTTTGTATTTACTATCGACTATGGACCATCGACTATCGCGTTTTCCCACTAATTCACCATACTTCCATCGAAAAGCCTAATGATATGCTGCGTTTGCCGCGCCAGACTCTCGTCGTGGGTTACCATGACAATGGTGGTTCCTTCCTTGTGGAGATTCATCAGGATATTCATAATTTCGGACCCCATTTCGCTGTCTAGGTTGCCGGTCGCTTCTTGGGCAAGGATTATTT
>JAJYAG010000220.1 GCA_021779665.1 Bacteroidota bacterium
TTTACGCGCCGGTGTTGATGTTTTGATTGCCACTCCGGGACGTCTGCTCGATCTCATGAATCAAAAATATATTCACCTGCACCATATCTCCATGTTTGTGCTCGACGAAGCCGATCGAATGCTTGACATGGGTTTTATTCACGATATCAAAAAAGTAATTGCCAAATTGCCTGTCAGGAGACAGTCGTTGTTTTTTTCGGCGACCATGCCTCCCGAAATTTCGAAACTGGCCGATACTATTCTTTCCAATCCTGAAAAAGTGGCTGTAACTCCCGTTTCATCTACCGTTGATTCGATAAAGCAGGAGTTGTATTTTGTCGACAAGAAGGATAAAAAGTCGCTCCTCATTCATTTGCTGAAGGATTTAAGCATTGTTACCGCCCTTGTTTTTACCCGCACCAAGCACGGAGCCGATAAAGTTGCGAAAGATTTATTGAGAGCAGGAATTATGGCTGAAGCCATTCACGGAAATAAATCGCAGAACGCACGTCAAAGAGCGCTGAAGAATTTTAAATCGAAGGAAACGCGAGTATTGGTTGCTACCGATATTGCCGCCCGTGGTATCGACGTGGAGGAACTTTCGCATGTAATTAACTTCGAGTTACCGAATGTTCCCGAAACTTATGTTCACAGGATTGGTCGAACCGGAAGAGCCGGTTTAAGCGGCGTTGCCATTTCCTTTTGTGATGCAGAAGAAAAAGCTTTTCTGAAAGATATTCATAAGCTGATCGCCAAATCTATTCCTGTGATTGACGACCAGCCTTATCACCTGGAGATTCCCGAAAATGTAAGGATTGAACCCAAACCCAAAACGCAGTCCAGACCTGCCCCAAAGAAATTTTTCCAGCGGTCTGAAAAAAGAAGCTTTGCTAAACCTGGTTTTTCAAGCAGAAGAGCAAATTAATTTCTTTATATTTTTCTCTGTGGTTCTCCTGTATTTATCTCAGTGGTTCTCTTTGTGATTTTGAATTAAGAAAGTTACACGGAGAACCACTGAGAAGTTACAGAGAAATACAGGAGAAATACAATTTTTATACACAAAAAAGCCCGGATCTCTCCAGGCTTTTTTTGTTAAATTATTTGCTCCACAATCTGTACAGAGCAACACCCCTCTCCTCCGAGGAGAGGAGCAGGGGTAAGGTTTTCTTATTAAGTCAGCTTTTCCAACTGCGCTAAACTTGCACTTATTTCTTCATCAGTTACCTCATGATCTTCCAGGTTTCCTGCAAGATACTGATCGTAAGCGGTAAGGTCAATTACTCCGTTTCCTGACAAGTTGAAAAGTATATTTTTTGCTTTCCCTTCAATTTTAGCCTGCTCTGCTTCGCGAATTGCAACGGCAATGGCGTGAGTCGATTCGGGAGCAGGAATGATACCTTCGGTACGGGCGAAAAGGACACCGGCTTCGAAACTTTCGAGCTGTTTTACGCTCTGAGCTTCAATCAGCTTATCTTTCAGCAACTGGCTCACAATGCTTCCGGCACCATGGTACCGTAAACCACCTGCATGGATGTTATCGGGAATAAAGTTATGTCCTAAGGTGTACATAGGCAGCAATGGCGTTAATCCTACTGTATCGCCAAAATCGTACTGGAACCGTCCGCGTGTTAGTTTGGGGCAAGAAGCAGGTTCTGAAGCAATTACTCTTGTCTTGTTTCCTTTGGTGAAATTGTATTGCAGGAATGGGAAAGATATGCCGGCAAAGTTTGAACCTCCGCCAAAGCATCCGATAACGATATCGGGATAATCGCCTGCCATTTCCAATTGTTTCAGGGCTTCAAGGCCGATAACTGTCTGGTGTAATAACACGTGATTTAACACCGAACCGAGAGAATACTTTGTATTCTCATCTTTGGCTGCCATTTCAACAGCTTCGGAGATAGCAATACCCAAACTTCCCGGAGTGTCGGGAAACTCGGCAAGTATCTTACGGCCGGCTTCGGTAAGGTTGCTGGGAGACGCTACCACATCGGCTCCCCAGGTATTCATCATCATTTTGCGATAAGGTTTCTGATGGTAGCTTACCTTTACCATAAATATCTTGAGGTCGATCCCGAAGTGCTGGGTGGCAAAGCTCAATGCGCTTCCCCACTGACCGGCTCCGGTTTCGGTAGTGATTCTTTTTACTCCTTCCTTGTAATTATAATAAGCCTGAGGAATAGCGGTATTGGGTTTGTGCGATCCTGCAGGACTTACTCCTTCGTTTTTGTAGTAAATTTTTGCAGGTGTGCCAAGGGCTTTTTCCAACTGGTAAGCACGGATTAGCGGTGTAGGCCGCCATATTTTGTAAAGATCCTGAACCTCTTCGGGTATTTCAATCCATTTGTCGGTTGCGACTTCCTGTTTGATTAACTCCATTGGGAATAAGGGAGCAAGCATTTCGGGACCGATAGGTTGTTTGGTGCCGGGATGTAACGGAGGCATAGGCTTGTTAGGCATATCGGCCATAATGTTATACCAGTGAGTCGGCATCTCATTTTCGTTCAGATAGATCTTCTTACTATTCATAGAGCAGTTAATAATTAAAGAGTTGGAAATATAAAAGTCGACGGTCGACAGACCACGGTCCACAGCAAAATACCAGTTACTGTCGTCTGAGGTCTGTCGACCGTCGACTGTTCTGTCTTTTAGCTGTCGTCCGTAGTCCGTCGACTGAGGACTAAATCAAATACTATTCAAATACTTATTCACCGCAGCAGCGGCCTGGCGTCCGGAGTAGATGGCTCTGACAACCAGACTTGCGCCCGAAACGGTATCGCCGGCGGCAAATACTTTGGGTACTGAAGTCTGGAAATTATCAATCTTTACGTTTCCGCGGGCGTCGTATTCGCATCCGAGATCGTCGAGCAGACCGGTGTGGGTGCAATGTACAAAACCCATCGATAACAGCACCAGCTGTGCCGGGATAACATGCTTTGTACCTTCAACTTCAATCATGCTCATTTTTCCGGCGTTATCCTTCAGCCATTTCACTTCTACAACTTCAACCCCGGTTACAGAACCGTTTTCACCGATAAAGCGCTTGGTAGCAAGGCTCCATTTACGGTTACAGCCTTCTTCGTGCGAGCTCGATGTTTTGAGAATGGTAGGATAGAAGGGCCATGGAGTTTCCGAATTCTTATGTTCGGGAGGTTTTGGCAGAATTTCAATCTGTGTGATATTGCGGGCTCCTTGACGAATAGAGGTTCCTACGCAGTCCGATCCGGTATCGCCACCACCAATTACAAGTACATCTTTATTTTTGGCAAGAAGTCTTTCGCCTTCTGAAATAGATGCGCCGCTTACGACCCTGTTCTGCTGGGTAAGGAAATCCATAGCGAAGTGAATTCCCTTCAGATCCCGACCTTCAGCAGGAAGATCACGCGGTACCATGGCACCAACGGTTAAGCAAACGGCATCGAATTTCTCAAGCAATTCGGCAGCTGAAATGTCTTTGCCAACTTCGGTATTGGTCTGGAAAATCAATCCCTCAGCTTCAAGAACCTTCAGACGACGGTCGATTACCTGCTTCGAAAGCTTAAAATCGGGGATGCCGAAACGCAGCAAACCACCAATGGCTTCATCTCTTTCAAATAAAGTAACTGTATGTCCGGCTCTGTTCAGCAGTGTGGCAGCCTGCAAACCTGCAGGTCCTGAGCCTATCACAGCGACTTTTTTGCCTGTGCGGAACTTGGGAGGCTGTGGTTTAATAAAACCATCGGCAAAGGCACGTTCAACAATGGATGCTTCGTTTTCGCGTATGGTAACGGGAGCATCGTGAAGATTCAGTGTACACGATTTTTCGCAGGGAGCCGGACAAATACGACCGGTAAACTCCGGAAAATCGTTGGTGGAATGGAGAAGCTCACTGGCTTTTTTCCATTCGCCACGGTATAATAAATCCTGCCATTCAGGAATAATACTTTTTACGGGACATGCCCAGTTGCAATAAGGAACACCACAGTCCATACAACGTGATGCCTGTAATTTACGGTCCTCGGCATTTAAGGTCTGTTCAACCTCTCCATAGTCATAAACCCTTTCGTTTATCGGTCTGTTTCCCGCTTCTTTTCTTTCTACCAGCAGAAATCCTTTTGGATTGCCCATATATGTTTTAATTTATTTTCAGTTTATAATATATTTTCGTTCAGTCCACAGTCCACGGACCTCAGTCGACAGCCAAATCCAAATGTATTTTCCGTGGTCTGTCGTCTGTGGTCTGTCGACTCTTTTCTAATAATCATACTCCACATTTGCAATTTTCTTCTTGATTGCTTCGATGCGTTCTTCTTCGAGAACTTTTTTGTATTCAATCGGGGTTACTTTGATGAACTCGGTAACGTAATTGGCCCAATTATCAAGAATTTTCTTTGCCAGCGGACTTTCGGTATACTGATAGTGACGGGTGATCAGGTCTTTCAGTTCTTTCTGATCCTGCATATCTTCCAGCAGTGTAAGTTCAACCATTCCCATGTTACAGAAATAATCGAAGTTTCCGTCTACATTCAATACATAAGCTATACCGCCACTCATACCGGCAGCGAAGTTACGGCCTGTGCGACCAAGGACAACGGTACGTCCGCCTGTCATATATTCGCAGCAGTGGTCACCGGCGCCTTCAACAACCGCAATGGCTCCTGAGTTACGTACGCAGAAACGCTCGCCAGCAATACCGTTAATATATACTTCGCCGCTTGTGGCTCCGTAAAGTACGGTGTTACCAATAATCACGTTTTCTTCGGACTGATAGGTGATTCCTTTTGGAGGAACAACTACAATTTTACCTCCCGAGAGACCTTTACCCATATAGTCGTTGGCATCGCCTTCGAGTTTAAAGCTGATACCGCGGGCAAGGAATGCTCCGAAACTCTGTCCGGCCGAACCTTTGAACGTGATGTTGATGGTATCGTCGGGTAAGCCGGCGTTTCCATACTTTTTGGCTACAACACCCGAGAGCATGGCTCCGGCAGTACGGTCAGTATTTTTGATTTCTTTTTCAAGAGAAACTTTTTTCTTTTCGCTGATAGCTGGCTGAGCAACCTTTATCAGTTCCTGGTCGAGTACTTCTTCCAGTTTGTGATTCTGTTCCTTTACATGACAGATGCGGTTTACCTTCACTTCTTCAGGAACATAGAGAATTTGTTCCAGACTCAGGTTTTTGGCCTTCCAGTGATCAGGTTGAGGTTTGAAAGTAAGCAGATCGGTACGGCCAACGATATCGGAGAATTTAGTGAAACCAAGAGCAGCAAGGTGCTCGCGGATATCTTCAGCAATAAAATTGAAGAAGTTCACCAGGTAATCGGCTTTTCCCATAAAGTGCTTGCGGAGGCGTTCATCCTGCGTGGCAACACCAACCGGACAGGTATTTAAGTGACACTTGCGCATCATGATACAACCCAGAACGATCAGGGATGAAGTTGAGAAACCAAATTCCTCGGCACCGAGCATACCCATCAGGATCACATCCAGACCGGTTTTAAGCTGACCGTCGGTTTGTAACCTTACTTTGTCGCGGAGGTTGTTCATTACAAGCACCTGCTGAGTTTCCGAAATACCTAATTCTACAGGTAAACCGGCATGTTTGATGGAACTCGAAGGACTTGCACCTGTACCACCTTCACAACCCGAGATGAGGATCATATCGGCTTTTGCTTTGGCAACACCGGCAGCGATTGTACCAACACCAGTTTCGGCAACAAGTTTCACACTCACGCGTGCAGCAGGGTTAACGTTTTTCAGGTCGAAGATAAGCTGGGCTAAGTCTTCGATAGAATAAATATCGTGGTGCGGCGGAGGCGAAATAAGCGAGATGCCTGGAATAGAGTGACGTGTCTTTGCAATGATCTTATCGACCTTGTAACCTGGCAACTGACCACCTTCACCGGGTTTTGCGCCTTGGGCAATTTTGATCTGAAGCTCATCGGCATTCACAAGATATTCGGCGGTTACGCCAAAACGACCGGAAGCAACCTGCTTGATAGCTGAACGGGCATTGGTACCATCGGGACGTGGAGTAAAACGTTCGGGATCTTCACCACCTTCACCGGTGTTACTCTTTCCGCCAAGCTTGTTCATGGCAATAGCCAGAGCTTCGTGAGCTTCGCGGCTGATAGAACCATACGACATCGCTCCTGTAACAAAACGTTTGGTGATTTCCGATGCGGGTTCAACCAGTGAAACATCAATCGGGTTTGACTTATACCGCATGAAGTCCCTGAGGAATACATGTTCGGGGCGTTCGTTTACAATTTTTGCGTATTCTTTATATTTTTTGTAATCGCCTGTTCTGGTAGCCCATTGAAGTGTGGCAATGGTTTCAGGATTCCAGGCATGTTGCTCGCCTCCGTTGCGGAAGTGATAAAATCCAGGGTTTGGTAACAGGTTCAGATTTCTGTTTTCGAGATAAGCTTCGCGGTGAGGGATCAATGCTTCTTCGGCAAGTTCTTCCAGACCGATACCGCCAATACGCGACACGGTTCCTGCAAAATAGGTATCGATAACATCTTCCTTAATACCAACAGCTTCAAATATCTGTGCGGCACGGTAACTTCTCAGGGTCGAAATACCCATTTTGGAGAGCACCTTCAGGATACCTTTGTTCACTGATTTAACGTAGTTATCCTGAGCCTTTTGGTAGTCAATCTGGATGGCTTTCTGTTTTACAAGATCATCGAGGACACCGAAGGCCAGATATGGGTTGATGGCACTGGCTCCATAACCGAACAGAAGGGCGAAATGCATTACTTCACGTGGTTCTGCGGTTTCCATCACAAGGTCGATCTGCATACGCTTACGTTTGTCGATCAGATGATGATGAACTGCCGAAATAGCAAGCAGCGAGGGAATTGGAGCCATAGCTTCTGATACCCCGCGGTCGGAGAGGATGATGAAGTTCTTGCCACTATCCACAGCTTCTTCAGCCTTGAGGCAAATGTCTTCTATTGCTTTTCTCAAACCTTCGGCTTTATCGGCCACAGGGAAAAGAATAGGAATAACAACCGACGAGAAACCTTTATATTTTAAGTTCTTGATAATATCGAACTGGGTATTGGTAATAACCGGAGTTTTCAGCTTGATGGTCTTGCAGTGGTCGGGCGAAGCATCAAGCGGATTTTTCTGCAAAGCACCAATATAACCGGTAAGCGACATAACCAATTCTTCACGAATGGGGTCAATCGGAGGATTGGTCACCTGTGCGAACAACTGGCGGAAATAGTTGAACAACCGTTGCGGTTTCTGCGAAAGCAGAGCCACAGGAGTATCGTTACCCATCGACGATGTTGATTCTTTACCTTCAACAGCCATCGGAGTCATTAAAAGCTCAACGTCTTCCTTGGTATAACCGAAAGCGCGCATCATGGTAGGCAATTCCGAAACAGAATTGGATATTTCGCGGCCGCTGGAAAGATCGGTCATATTTACACGGTTATGAGCAAGCCAGTCGAGGTAAGGCTGATCTTTTGCAAGCTGAGCTTTGAGCTCGGCATCGTACATTACTTTACCTTCTTTGGTGTCGACAAGCATCATTTTACCAGGGCGGAGGCGGCCTTTTTCCTTGATTTTTTCAGGGGCAATGCTCTGAACACCGGTTTCGGAGCCCATAATCAGCAGTCCGTCTTTTGTAATCAGGTAACGTGAAGGACGAAGTCCGTTGCGGTCGAGCATACCACCGGCATAACGGCCGTCGGTGAACACGAGCGATGCAGGACCATCCCACGGTTCCATAAAAGTGGAGTGATATTCGTAGAAAGCTCTTAGCTCTTCCGGAATTGGGTTTTTCTTATTCCACGATTCGGGAATAAGCATAGCCAGTGCATGAGGCAGTGAACGACCGGCCTGAACAAGAAATTCCAGAACATTGTCGAGAGAAGCAGAGTCGCTCTTTTCGGCTTCAATAATTGGATAAATTTCTTTGAGGTCGCCAAGCAAATTCGAACTTAGCACCGACTCACGGGCTTCCATCCAGAAACGGTTTCCTTTGATGGTGTTGATTTCACCGTTATGTCCCAGTAAACGGAAAGGCTGAGCCAGATCCCATGTCGGGAAGGTATTGGTACTGAAACGTGAGTGAACCAGAGCTATGGCGCTGGTGAAGTTTTCGTTTGTAAGATCGGAGAAATAAGTCCTCAGCTGAAGACTGGTAAGCATACCTTTGTAAGTCATACTTTTGGTGGAGAGACTTACAATATAGAAAGCTCTTTTATTGGTAATGTTTGAATTGGCGATTGCCTTTTCAACTTTTTTACGGATAATATATAATTTACGCTCCAGCTCATCCTGTTCGCAAAGTCCGCAAACAAAAATCTGTTTTGTAACGGGTTCGCTCGAGCGGGAAATAGCTCCCAGGATGTTGCTGTTAACAGGAACATCGCGTGTGGGTAATAGGCGTAATCCTTCGTTTTTAACAACTTCGGCCAGTGTTTTTTCACAAAACTCGGCTTCTTTTTTGTCTTTCGGAAGAAACATCAGACCAGTTCCATACTTTCCTCTTTCGGGAACGGCAATCCCCTGGAGAAGAATAAATTCATGAGGTATCTGTACGGTAATACCCGCACCGTCACCTGTTTCATTATCGGCACTTTCTGCACCACGGTGATTCAGATTTTCTAAAACCTGCAATCCACCTTCAACAATGTCGTGCGATTTGCTGCCATTGATCTGTACCACCAGTCCAATACCGCAATTGTCATGTTCGAATTCCGGGCGGTACAACCCGGCAGCCTTTGGATTACTTCCTTGCATATTCAATTAACCTTTTGTTTAAATTCGTTCCCTTTGTAAATCAAAAAAGCCACTCTCAGTTTTTCTTCATGAGAATGGCTTTTATAAAACCTTTGTATATATCCATACCATTCTCAAGTCATTTTTTTAAGATGATTCCATTTATGTTTCAAAACGAGAATGGTATGCTTCATATTTTTTACCTGTTTTTAATTGCGGGTCAAAAATAGAAAGTGTTTTTTATATTTCAAAACATATTTTAAAAAAATCTGTTTAAAATCATTTTAAATTATCACTAATTTGATTATCAGCAGCTAGTCCATCGCAGCCATTATTTCCTCAGTAACTTCTAAATTGTGATAAACATTCTGGACATCGTCGTTGTCTTCGAACTCCTCCACCATCTTTAAAACACGCACAGCCTGGTCAACCGAAAGTTGTTTTGCTTCCTGCGGGATACGCTGCAGCTCGGCATTTTCAGCTTGTATACCCATTTCTTCGAGCTTTTTCTGAACACCGGCAAAATCTTCCAAAGCGGTGGTAATGATATAATGTTCTTCGGTGGTTTCCAGATCCTCAGCTCCGGCATCTATTACTTCAAGTTCAAATTCGTCGGGGTTGATATTTCCCTTGGGAACGGTGATTACCCCTTTGCGATCGAACATATAGGAAACAGAACCATTGGTTCCAAGACTGCCGCCTCTTTTCGCGAACGTTGAGCGGATGCTGCTTACGGTTCTGAGGTTATTGTCGCTGAGGCACTCAATAAATATAGCAATTCCAAAAGGAGCATAGCCTTCAAAAGTATATTCCTGCAATGCTGCCGAATCCTTATCGGCCTTGCTCAGAGCCCTTTGAATATTGTCCTTAGGCATGTTGGATCCCCGGGCATTGTTTAAGGCCAGACGTAAACGAGGGTTTCCTTCGGGATCACTTCCACCGTCTCTTACTGCAACCTGAATTTCTTTGATAATTCTTGAAAAAATTTTCGAGCGCTTTGCATCAAGTGCGCCTTTTTTGCGTTTGATGGTCGACCATTTATTGTGTCCTGACATAAATAATTGATATTAACCTGTTTCTACTTTTTTCAGACCACAAAAATATAAAAAATTAGGAATAGTCGATAGTCGATAGCAGTTAGTCCATAGCCAGGAATATAAAAATCCAATAAACAACTCAGGTTAGTCCATTTATAATAGGATTGAGAAGCTGTATTGGCTATCGACCATCGACCATGGAGGCTATGTTGCACAGAAATGTAGATTTTATTTTATGTTTTTTAAGGCTG
>JAJYAG010000042.1:0-1773 GCA_021779665.1 Bacteroidota bacterium
CCGATTACAAATATCACCTATTCGATAGGAGGCGGAGGCACAGGAGCAGGAGTAGCAGGTTTACCTGCAGGAGTAAGCGGAGCATATGCAGGCGGGGTATTTACCATCAGTGGTACTCCAAGTGTAGCCGGTACCTATAATTATACAGTAACCACAACAGGGACCTGTATCCAGACTACAGCAACAGGTACTATCACGGTAACAGCAGCAGCTACGGCCGATGCAGGCGGAGCAATTCCGGCGATATGCCAGGGTGGAATCACAGTAGGATTAGGAGGCTCAGTAGGAGGCTCAGCCACAGGAGGTACCTGGTCAACCCCGGCAGGCGGAGTATTTACCGCCAGTGCCAATGATTTGAATGCAACCTGGACCCCACCGGCAGGATATAGTGGAACAGCCACGCTGACCTTAACCAGCAACGGCGGATGCGGTATTGCTACCAGTACAAAGACAGTTTTGGTAAATCCGAATGCCACAGTAAGTCTGACATCTGCAATAGGATCTGATGATCAAACTTTATGTATAAATACTGTTTTAACTCCAATTACGTATTCAATTGGAGGAGGTGGTACAGGAGCTAATGTAACTGGTTTACCTGCTGGCTTATCAGGAGTGTATGCCGGTGGAGAATTCATTATCAGTGGTACTCCAAGTATAGATGGTACCTTTAATTATACCGTTACTACAACAGGTACCTGTACTCAAACAAGTATTACAGGTACAATAACTGTGACTCCTGATGCTGTAATAAGTTTATCGTCCGCATTAGGTAGCGATGGACAGAATATTTGTATTAATAGTCCTTTAACTGATATTACTTACTTAATCGCAGGAGGTGGTACTGGTGCAGTTGTTTCGGGTCTTCCTGCTGGTATCATAGGAACATTTAATTCAGGTGTATTTACTATCAGTGGTACTCCAACAGAATCCGGAACCTTCAACTATACCGTAACTACCACAGGTACCTGCCTGCAGGCTCAGGCTGTTGGTTCTGTAATAATAAATCCCTTGCCTGTTGTTTTTGCAGGAGCTGATATAACCATATGTCATTCTGATGACTTATCTATTACTGATGCTACTGCAAGTGATTATACGAACCTGAAATGGACCACCTCAGGAGATGGAATTTTTACAGATGAATTTGCTCTTGTCACCACTTATTCGCCAGGGCCAAATGACAGATCAACAGGATCGGTAGTTTTAAGTTTAACAGCTTCAAGTTTAACCTGTTCAGATGTTACAAGTTCCAGAACTGTGACTATAGCTCCAGAACTTGTCGCTTCAATTGGGTCATTTACTCCTTATCTGATTGGCGCCGGAACTAGAATTGAAGTTGGTATTAAAGTGAAGGACCGTCAGGCACTTCATAGTATAGGGTTTAATCTTGTAGCTCCTGATGGAACTAAAGTTACACTAAAGGATAATGATTTTGGTTGTTTCAGTATCGCTTCTACTGCCAATGTTGTTTTTGCCAATAAGCTCCCAGCAACTCAAACTTATAATATTTGCGATCCATCCTATATAGATCAGCCTCTTAGTGGAACCTTTGGTGCCACTGGCGATTGGTCTTCTTTATTTGGAAAAGATCCGGCGAACGGAGCATGGAGAGTTGAGGTTGTTGATTGTGATAATGGTTATTTACCAGGTGTTATTGAAAACGCATTTATCTTGTTTAAAGATGTAGATGTCAATGGCGATAGTATTCCATTAAATTACAACTCAGGAAGTATAAATTATCCTATAAAGCAATCGAGTAATTTCTTTACTTGCTAT
>JAJYAG010000042.1:1783-40833 GCA_021779665.1 Bacteroidota bacterium
GTGTTCAAGCAGTTGTGATGCAAGAGCAGTAGTTACAGTTGTAGGTGGAGTTGGTCCATATACTTATGAATGGAGCGATGCTGGCCTTCCTTCCAATAGTACCGTAGATCTCTGCAAAGGCACCTATACGGTTACAGTTACTGATGCAATTGGTTGTAAAACAACAGCCACAGTTGATGTTACATCTCCGGACCCAATTAAAATTGATGCTATTACTTACGAAGATACTGTAGCCTGTTATGGTAACACAACTGATTTAACTCTCACTGCTCAGGGTGGAACTTCCAGCTTAAGGTATTCTGTGGATGGTTCTACATTTAAGAATGTAGGCGAAACGTTTACTGGCTTAGCGGCGGGTTCTTATAATATCAGGGTTTTAGATGTAAATAATTGTGAAAAAGATACTACAATAATAATCCATCAACCCACAGAACTCGTCCTTGATTCAGTTACCCACAAGCAAATTCTTTGTGCCGGAGGTAACAATGGTGAAATTCGCGTGTATGTTAAAGGCGGAACTTCTCCTTATAAATTCGATTTGTCAGATGGTACAAGTAATGCAACCGGTATATTTACCGGCCTGGTTGCAGGTAGTTATACTGTAACAGTTACCGATAAAAACGGTTGCGGCAATATTGTTACAACTCCCGTTAACCTGGTCGATCCTCCGGCTCTTGTTGTGAGCTCTGTTGAGTCCACCAATGTTAAGTGTTTTGGTGAGGATAACGGCTCTGTTTTAATTCATGCCAATGGAGGAACTAAACCATATACTTTCTCTGTTGACGGAGGTGTTACTTTCCAGGAAGATTCAACTTTTAATACACTTATAGCAGGAATTTATAATCCGGTTGTTAAGGATGCTAATGGATGTGAAACTACCGATGCTCCTGTTACAATCACCGAGCCAACCGATCTTGTCATTACTTCGGTTGCTAAAGTTGATGTTACCTCTTGCTACGAATCTCCGGAAGGTTCCATCGATGTAACAGCTTCAGGTGGTACCGGGCCTTTGCTCTATTCTATTAATGGAGGTGTCGATTTCTTTCCAACTTCCAGCTTTACAGGACTGTTCGGAGGAACTTACTCAATCGTGGTTCAGGATGCGTCCTTATGTACTGAAACCCAGACTGTAGTTATTGACCGGCCAGCTGAAATTGTAGTAACATCTCTCACCCATACCAATGTAAGTGGTATATCCAAGGGCTCTATTCATGTAGAGGCAACCGGCGGAACCGGCAGCATTACGTATTCTATTGGAGGAGCCTTCCAGGCCAGCGGCGACTTTATTGATCTGGATCCCGGTACATATACTGTCACTATCAAGGATTCCAAGCCATGCTTTATTGAAAGAACTGTGGTTATATCCGATTTAATAGTTGATGTTAAAAAGAAAGATGTGAAATGTTACGGTGAAACTACCGGTGAAATCATTCTCACTGTTCTGTCGGGTGGAAATAATATTCTTTATTCGATTGATGATGGTGTTACATCGCAAGATAGCGGTCAGTTCCATAATCTTGCCTCGGGTATGTACAATGTTAAGGTTTGGGACGAAACAGGAGCCTCATTTGTGCAAGCTGTCGCTGTTGGCAGCGGAGCTGAAATTGTTGGCAGTGTTCTGATCAGTAATATTACTACCTGTGCAGGTTCTAATTCAGGTGCGCTGCTGGTTCTTGCAAGCGGTGGTACTGGTAACCGAAAATATTCGATTAATGATGGTGTTACTTATCAGAAAGACAGTCTGTTTAATAATCTGGTAGCTGGTAATTATGCTATCAGGATTGCCGACGATTCGGGTTGCTACATACCTAAAACCGCTGTAATAACCGAACCTCCAGTTATTGTTATAACTACGTCAACAACACAGGTGCGCGGTATAACCAAAGGGACTGTTCATGTTGATGCCACCGGAGGAACCGGTACATTGCAATATTCTCTTGATGGTATTACATATCAGGCTTCACCTGATTTCGCCGATCTGGATGCCAAAACCTACACCGTTTTTGTGAAGGACGCTAATGATTGCGTTAAATCAGCAGATTTTGAAATTACCCAAAGTCCGTTCTCAGTGAATATAATTGTTAACAACGCTTGTAATGGCGACAACGGCGCTATTGCTGTATCCTGTGCCGACTGTGTAACAGGAACACGGTATTCGGTTGATGATGGCGCTACCTTCCAGGATGGCCAATTGTTTGGTAATTTAAAGGTTGGCTCGTATAAACTGGTGATTCCCTTTACATCAGGACCAGACTATAAAGATATTGTTAATGTGCGTCATCCGGGTGTTACAGCTAATATTGTCGATGCATCGTGCCGTCAGATTACCGCTAACGGTTCAATACAGCTTACACTTAACAATGCTAACAGTGCTACTTTCCTTTGGTCAAATGGTAGTACCGAGCAGAATATCAGTAACCTTCGGGCCGGTAAGTACAAAGTAACTTATGTAACCGACCAGAATTGTACTGTAAAGGACAGCTTTGTGGTTAAGAGTATCGATTCTTCTTATGTTTTTGCCGGAAGAGATACTGCATTATGTCCAGGAAAGAACCTTGAAATGAAAGCTACAGGTAATAATATTGATCCTACCGAAAACATTATTTATAGTTGGCTTCGCGGGGATACTGCTGTTATAGGCAATACAGGTTCATTATTTGTTACTCCGGATGTGCCTTCAACTTATGTTGTTTACATGAATTACAAATCATGTATCAGCAAAGATACAATAAGTGTGAATTTGCATCCGGTGCTTGGCCTTTATGCAGGTAAGGATACTACCGTTGGAGAAGGATATGCATTGCAGTTAAATGCAACCAGTGGAACAGGGTTCGATTTCGTACGGTATAAATGGGAGCCATCGGATTATTTGGATTCAGATACTTTGAAATCGCCGATGCTCACTCCTTCAGGAGCCCAGCCTGCACTTGTGCCTTATACTGTAATTGCCACCACTCTTGAAGGTTGTATTGAGATTGATACCGTTTACATATCAATTGTCGGTAAGATTCATCCTTATTCCGGATTCACGCCTAATGGTGACCAGGTTAACGATTACTGGGTGATTGATAATGCCGAGGCTTATCCTGACCTGAATGTCACAGTGTTTAACCGGTGGGGCGAGAAGGTATTCCAATCCAAAGGTTATGGCGGAGATAAGAAATTCGATGGTACCCGAAATGGTAAAAACTTACCTGAAGGAACTTATTACTATGTGATTGAATCTGGTGATGGTTCAAACCGGAAATCTGGTCCGCTTACAATTATGAGATAAAATGCTGTTCCCGGTACCCTAACGGGAACAGCTTAACCAAAATATGGCTAAATGAAGAGAAAACTTTTACTTTTACTTACAGGAATCCTATTGATGACGACATTCAGAGCGAATGCCCAGCAGGATTATCAGCTTACATTATATATGCTGAATCCTTTCATCTATAATCCTGCTATAGCCTCGACTCCCAATTTTTGGCAAATTCGGTCAAACCACCGTTTTCAATGGGTAGGTATGACTGATCCTCCTGTAACTAATGTTATTTCTGCATTTGGACCTCATAAAAAAAAGGATATGGGTTACGGCGGGAATCTTTTGTATGATGTAACCGGTCCTACCAGTCGCATGCAGTTGAACGGGGTTTATTCGTATAATGTTGCCCTTGTTGGAGATGTGAGAATGTCTATGGGACTCGCCGCGGGTGTAATGCAGTACAAAGTTGATGGAACTAAAATTACATTGCCCGACGAAAATGATCCGGTATTACAGCCATCCATATATTCAAAAATAGCTCCTGATGCTTCGGTGGGAGTATATTTTTGGAACCCTGAATTTTATGGAGGATTTTCGGTAAAACAATTGTTAAATAATACTATTAAGCTTAGTGCCGCCGATGCTGATCAAAGTGTTATGAATAAACTAAAATCTCACTTTTATCTGGTGGGAGGATATAAGCGAACTATAAACAGAGAATGGGCAATTGAACCCGGAATTATGATTAAAAAGGTGGTTCCGGCACCATACCAGGTTGAAATCAGCTGTAAGGTAATTTACGATAAAGTATTCTGGGGCGGCGTATCTTTCCGCTCGTCCGATGCTGTTTCGGTAGTACTGGGTTATACATACGACAGAAAAATATTCTTTGGCTATACTTACGATGTAGGCATAAACGACATGCGCAAATACAACAGTGGATCTCACGAAATTTGTATAGGCTATAATTTTGCTGTCAGCCGAAAACGGTAAATGTAATTTTTCTGATTTTTATCAGAAAAAACATTCTAAATTTGCTTCAACAATCAAAGGCTTTTTAACTTTTTTTAATATCAATGAAACTAAAAAAAGCCTTTGATTGTTGTTCTTTTTTTAGGAGTTTAAATAAATTCGAATCTTTTCTTTTACAAATATATTAACGAATGAAAGCAGGTACAAGACGATTTTTTAAGGTAGTTCTACCTTTGATGGTAATGGCGTTGGTGATCCTGGCATCTTACACTTATTGTCACCGTGAAACAAAGGAACAGGTGCTGATGCAGATAGTTACTCAAACCCTCGATATGGCTCATTTCAATCCTCTTCAAATAAATGATGAGTTTTCGGAAAAAGTTTATGATTTGTATATCAAGCGTATGGATTTTGGAAAGCGCTTTTTTACAAAGGAAGATATAAAGAAATTGGAAGATTATAAAACTAAGATTGACGATGAAGTTAAATCTCATAGTTTCGAATTTTATAATCAGGCTAATTTACTGTATAATGATAAAGTTCAGCTTGTAAAAGGATTTTATCAGGAACTACTCTCAAAGCCCTTTGATTTCTCCGTTTCTGAAACATTGGAAAGTGACGCTGATAAAGCTGATTATGCCGCCAACAATGAGAAACTTAAGGATTTATGGAGAAAATCTTTGAAGTATCAGGTTTTGACCCGGATAGATGATATGATGGATCTTCAGGAAAAGCGCAAAGCCTCCAAGGGTAATAAGGCCGATACAGCTAAGGTTAAAACATTCGCCGAGATGGAAGCAGATGCTCGTTCAAAAGTTTTAAACTTGTATAATGATTATTTTAAACGAATTGAACAACAGGACGATACTGATAAGTTTTCGGCTTTCGTGAATGCTGTTACAAATGTTTACGACCCTCATACTCAGTATCTGCCCCCCACTGATAAAGAAAATTTTAATATTTCAATATCCGGCCAGCTCGAAGGTATTGGAGCTCAGCTGCAGGAAAGTGATGGCAATATTAAAATTGTAAATATTGTTCCTGGCAGCCCGTCATGGCTGAATGGTAAGTTGCAGGCCAATGATATTATTATGAGAGTTGGTCAGGAAAGCCAGGAACCTGTTGATCTTTACGGGATGAAAATTGACGATGCTGTTAAGCTGATTCGTGGAAAGAAAGGAACCAAGGTTCATCTTACAGTTAAAAAATATATTAACGATTCCATAATCAATGTTATACTTACCCGCGATGTGATTGTTCTGGAAGAAACCTTTGCAAAATCAGCTGTTATTTCCAAACCAGGCTCTTCCGACAAATTTGGCTACATATACCTGCCTAAATTCTATGTCGATTTCGACAGGACCGAAACTGGCCGTAATTGCGCTGATGATGTTGCTAAAGAAATTTCAAAACTTAAAAGTGAAAACATAAAAGGACTTGTTCTCGACTTAAGAGAGAATGGAGGAGGGTCGTTGCCTGATGCAGTGCGTATGGCCGGCTTGTTTATTCCAAAAGGTCCCATTGTTCAGGTTAAGGCTAAAGTTGGTCCCACAAGGGTTTTGGAAGATAAGGATCCGACTGTTCAATACGGTGGACCTCTGGTTATTTTGGTAAATTCTTTCAGTGCCTCTGCTTCCGAAATTCTCGCGGCAGCTATGCAGGATTATAAAAGAGCAATAATCATAGGAACTCCTTCAACTTTTGGAAAGGGAACGGTTCAGACCTTTGTGCCTCTCGATGAGCAGGTTGGTGGAAGTTATTCAAATTTAAGGCCTTTGGGCGAATTGTTAATCACCATTCAGAAGTTCTATAGAATTAATGGAGGGGCTACTCAATTAAAAGGTGTTACTCCCGATATTATTATTCCCGACGCTTATAGTGAAATGGAACTTGGGGAAAGAGAACAGGATTATTATATGCCCTGGACCAAGATTGAACCGGTAAGTTACACCATGTGGAATGGAATAAAGGATTTTGATAATATCGTTAAAAGGGAAAAATCCAATGTCGAAACTGATCCTGATATTCTGGTGGTGAAGGAGCAATCCAAAACCCTTAAAAAATTAAAGGATGAAACGCTTATTCCACTGAAACTTGAAGAGTATAACAAAATGGAGAAGAGTCATCGTGAAATGACAAAGCGCTTTGATGAGTTTTCTAAAAAGGAAAATGGTTTGGCAGTTCAGAGTTTAAGTTCTGATTTAGCTTTGGCTAAGAGCGATACATCTAAACTGGCCAGAATGGATGCCTGGATTAAAGAACTTAAAAAGGATTTATATCTGAGAGAAGCTATAAAAGTTGCCGGCGCAATAGCCGCAAATTAAACGCATCTTTTTACCTTATTAATAGGCAATGGATTAATCTAAATTCATTGCCTATTTTTATGCCTGTATTTTTTCATTAAATTTGATATAACTTTTATCTTATAGTTATGGCAGAGTATATTGGAGTTTTAACATCGGGTGGGGATACCCCGGGTCTCAATGCAGCAATCAGGGGATTGGGGAAAGCAGCACAAAACCAGTACGATATTGAAGTTATTGGGTTTAAGGATGGATTTAGGGGATTAATGGAAAACAGGTTTGTTCGGCTTGATAAATCCAGTTTGTCAGGCATCTTAACTGTTGGAGGTACAGTTTTGGGAACCAGTCGTGATAAACCCAATAAAATGCCTGTGGGAGGCAGAACTTTGGACATGACCGATGTAATTGCTGAAAATTATCACAAACATCACCTCGATGCACTTGTTTGTCTTGGAGGTGGCGGTACTATAAAAAATGCTTATCTTTTGAAACAGATGGGGCTGAATGTTATTACCCTGCCTAAGACCATTGATAATGATGTTGCCATGACCGACATAACTTTTGGTTTTGACACCGCCTTAGGTATTGCTGTTGAAGCTATTGACAGATTACACAGTACTGCATATAGCCATCATCGTATTATTGTTGTCGAAATAATGGGCCACCGGGCAGGATGGCTTGCACTTGGGGCAGGAATATCCGGTGGTGCCGACGTAATTCTGATTCCCGAAATACCTTACGATATTGATATTGTTGCAGAGTCTATTCTCAAAAGAGTACGCAACGGTTCTCATTTTAGTATCGTAGCAGTTGCTGAAGGGGCTATTTCAAAAAAAGCGGCTAAAAAAGTAAAAGAGTATAAAGAAAAGATAGATAAGGCTGATGATAAGAAAGAAAGGTCCAAGCTCAAGGAAGAACTGAGTATTTACAGGGTTGCTCATGAGGGACATTCTCTGGATCTGGCCAGGCAGCTTGAGGAATTGACAGGAGTAGAGTCCAGAACAACCATTTTGGGCCACTTGCAGAGAGGAGGGACACCTTCTGCTGCCGATCGTTTATTAGCAACCAGGTTGGGCACTGCCTGTGCCGATTATATCAAAAAGGGAATTTACGGGGTTATGGTCGCTGCAAAGGGAGATACCACAGAGCCTGTTCTTTTGGAAGATGTAGTTGGCAAACGAAAAGTGGTTCCAATGGATCATGCCTGGGTAAGGAGTGCCCGGGCTGTAGGAACCTGTTTGGGAGATTAATAAAACAAAAAAGCCGATTGATTTCTCAGTCGGCTTTTTTTGTTTATTAATGCATTAAGGCATTATTTAAATAATCGGAAAACATCATTTAGGTTAGCGTATATCAATAAACCGAACAGGATTACCAAGCCACCAATTTGAGCATATTCCATAAATTTATCCCCAGGTTTTCTGCCGGTTATCATTTCGTAAAGAAGGAATATCACATGACCACCGTCTAAAGCCGGAATAGGAAGAATATTCATAAAGGCTAAGATGATCGAAAGAAAAGCTGTCAATGTCCAGAATGATTCCCAGTCCCAAACTCCCGGAAATATTTTGCCAATGGTAATAAAGCCTCCTAATGATTCAGGCGATTTTGGTATCAGTTTAAACTGTTTGATATAATCTTTTAAGGTCTTTATTCCTTTATTAATACCTGCAGGAATCGATTCCCAGAATCCATATTCTATCTTTTTCAGTTCAAAGAACTTACTCATATCTCCCTGTGGGTAGATACCTAACAATCCATCTTCAGGAACAACAATTTTAACATGTTTTATGCTGTCGTTTCGCAGAAGGGTAACTGTTACCTCTTTTTTCTTATGTTTTGAAAGTTCGGTGCGGAACTCATCAAAGTATTCAACTTTTACCGAATCGATAGCTGTAAGTTTGTCGCCCTTTTTTATTCCTGCTCCAATGGCAGGGGAGTCTTTTACAAAGTCTTCAACATAAAAAGGGAACCTCGGAGTGATAAATTCTTTTGGTTTGTCCAGCAAATCTTTTATTAACGATTCTTTAAGAGGTACGTTAACCATTTGGCCATTCCGTTCAACCTGGACACTCTTGGATAGGTTTAAAACTATATGGGGAACAACATCTCTGAAATTCTCAATTACATGGTTATCAACTGAGACTATTTTGTCGCCGTTTCTTAATCCGTTTTGCAAAGCAAGAGAATCGCAGCTTATACCGTATTTAACATTTTTGGTAGGCAGGTATTCTTCGCCCCACACATACAAAACCATCGAATAAATTACCAATGCCAGAATGAAGTTCACCAATACTCCGCCAACCATAATCAGTAACCGCTGCCAGGAAGGCTTTGAGCGGAATTCATAAGGTTGTGGGGGTTGTTTCATTTGTTCAATATCCATGGATTCGTCGATCATTCCCGAGATTTTTACATAACCACCCAACGGAAGCCAGCCGATACCATATTCGGTTTCTCCTTTCTTAAACTTCAATAGCGAAAACCATGGATTGAAAAAGAGGTAAAACTTTTCGACACGCGTTTTAAATAATTTTGCAAAAAAGAAGTGACCCATTTCGTGCAGGACCACCAGAATTGTGAGACTTAATAAGAACTGTGCAATCTTTATTAATATTTCCATTATAATTTATTATCAAATTAGTGAGTTATTAACGATTTGGTAAACTCAATTGTTTCCAGGTTGCTGTTTTTTAAATCTTCATATCGGGGCGATTCAATAAAGGGCATGGTTTGCATGGCTTTTTCTATTACATCCGACATTTCGAGGAACCCAATCCGGTCTTTTAAAAATGCGTCTACCACCACTTCGTTCGCGGCATTCAATATACAGGGGAGATTTCCTCCTTTTTCAAGAGCATAATATGCAAGAGGCAGGTTGCGAAAGTTTTGTGTATCAGGTTCAGAGAAGGTGAGGGAAGGATATTGAGAAAAATTTAATCGTGGTAATTTATTTTCCAGACGAACAGGGTAGGAGAATGCGTACTGAATCGGGAGTTTCATGTCGGGCAGTCCCATCTGTGCTTTGATAGATCCATCTGTAAACTGTACCATGGAGTGAATAATAGACTGGGGATGCACCACAACTTCTATTTGTGAAGGTAAAACATGAAACAGCCATTTTGCTTCAATAACCTCCAGTCCCTTATTCATAAGCGAGGCTGAATCTATGGTTATTTTGGCACCCATCTCCCAGCATGGATGCTTCAGCGCTTCCTGCCTGGTTACTGTTTCCAGATATTTCCGGTCTTTCCCTCTGAAAGGACCTCCGGATGCTGTTAAGATGATTTTCTCAATTTTATTCGTCCATTCGCCCTGAAGGCATTGAAAAATCGCCGAATGTTCGGAGTCTACAGGAAGGATGGCAACTTTGTTTTCAGCGGCAAGTTTTGTAATCAGATCGCCGGCAACAACCAGGGTTTCCTTATTCGCCAATGCAATGTGTTTCCCTTTTTTTATCGCATGAATTGTAGGCAAAAGTCCTGAATAGCCAACCATTGCTGTAAGTACAAGGTCAACGGTGTCCATTTCGACTACCTGACAAATGGCTTCGCTGCCACAGTAAACTTTTACAGGTAAATTCGAAAGGGCTTCTTTTACGTATTCAAACTTATTCTGGTTTGCAATAACAACCACATTGGGTACATACTGCATGGCTTGTTTAATAAGCAGATCCGCGTTATTATTGGCGGTCAGAACTTCAACTTCGTATAAATCCGGGTTCTGATCGATTACTTCCAATGCCTGGGTTCCGATTGACCCGGTAGATCCTAATACTGCAATATGCTTTTTTTGCCCCTGCATTTAATTAAATAAAAGCCCGAAAATATGGATAAAAAATGAATTGAGGAACCTGCAGACGTTTTTTTAAAAAACAATGTAGTCTTTAGGATTTATGGGTTTCCCGTTGTGCCAGATTTCGAAGTGCAGATGAGGCCCGGTGCTGAGTTCGCCTGAGTTTCCGATAATAGCAATGGCATCGCCTGTCTTTACATTATCGCCGACTTTTTTCAGCAGACTTGCACAATGTTTATAAACGGAAATAATATTATTATCGTGCTGAATCTGAATTACATTTCCGGTTTCAACCGTCCAGGTAGACAAAATTACAACTCCATTGAGTGTTGCTTTAACAACTTCGTTGGGGTTTGCCACAATGTCAATACCGAAATGGTTTTTTTGTGAATTAAATTCATCCGATATCAAGCCTTTCACAGGAGTAAAGAAATGCATATCCGAAATGTTTCCTTCACTTTTTTTGTTCGATTTGGTTGAGAAGTTAAATTGTTCCTGTTTCTCTATTTGTTTTCGGAAGACAGAATCGGCAGGAGACTTTGTGAATGAAATATTTTTATCGGATAATCCCGGAGCCTGAGCGGATGAATCGGAAAATGCAGGCCCTTTTCCTAGGATAATTGCATTCATGTTTTCAATGTACTGATCCTTAATACGGATGCTGTTCGCTAAGGAGTCAAGTTTCAAAGCATTGAGGATAATCTCACGTCGCATGTCTTTACTGGGATATCCCGGGATAAATTCGCGAAGCGGGGTAAAGGCAATCAAAACGATTACCAGTGTTGTCATAAAAATGGAGATGGTGCCAATTACTGAAAGTACGTTAAAAAGAGATAACCGCAGATGCCAAACCTCTTCGAATGTATTATCGTTAAAGAAAACAAGCCTGTACTTGTGTTTTAGCTTGTTCATCAAAATTTTGCGCTTCTTTACTTGGACTAAATTCGACATAGGTCTCAGAGGTTTTTTACTACGAATGTAAAAATTTATTCCACAACTTTTACAGCTTTAGGATCCGACATCCATAATCCATGTTTAATACAATTGCTCATGGCTGTCAGATTCATACTTACTTCAGGTGCTACAATATAAAAATCAATTTCAACATGGTTGGGCTTATTTCCTAAAGCACCCGGGGTAAACATAGCCTGGGCAATAAATGTCTCCCTGTTCCACAGTTGCACATAACTAATGTAATGGTCGAAATCGTCGGGATGTAAATATTCTTCGCCAAGTTTAACTTTTACCATGAACTTTTCACCTTTTTTAACCTCATCAGGGCAAAAAATATGAGGTGTGTGGCGGTCAAAATAGTCCTTTCTGAGTTCTTTTTCTTCTTTTTCGATGTCTACTGGGCTGAAAACGCGCGGCATATCTGTTCTCTTTATTAGATGTTTAGAATTTTTATTTTCAAAAATACGTTTTTTTTTTGTGTAATTGATTCGAATCGCTTACATTTGCAACTCCAAATTAGAAACGAAGTACATAAAGATATATTGCGGGATGGAGCAGTGGTAGCTCGTTGGGCTCATAACCCAAAGGTCGTAGGTTCGAGTCCTGCTCCCGCTACTAAGGTCACTGAATCAGTGACCTTTTTTCATTTCTTATATTCCCAAAAATTTTTTCAAAACTGTAAAATTTCCTCTAACAATCGTTGGTAATGCCCGTATAAGAACATGTTTCGTCTTCGGTCGAATTAATGTTTAACCCGGTACTTATCAAAAATGAAGAGTAAGAAAGTTGATCTCAACAAAGTGCAGAATGTTTTGAGGATTGTAGATAAGATGCTCGAGAGTGCTGATACTAAAAGTTCTAAGTATAATATCCTTTTATTTCTGAAAAGCTATAGCTTTTACCTGATGAACAAAAACGAGGAGTCGTTGTATATTTGCGATCATTTGCTCGATCACAGCTATCGTGTAAATTTTAATAAAGCAATTGTTTGTCAGGCATACAATCTGAAAACCATGATTTATATGCGTAACAGCGAGTTTACCAACATGTATTCGTCTATTAAACAGTCGTTAGATCTCGATAAAAACAATGCTGAGACCAACAATCTGTTTAATATGTTTAAAGAAAAGCTGCTTTGCTGATTTTCCTTTCACCTCTGTACTAGAGCTCTGCGTACTTGCTTTTAAAGGTCATGTTTTTATTCTTTTGGATAAAAATATGATTATGAATCATTAATTGTTTTATATTTCTCAAAAAATTCCTAAATTTATTTATGCCTGAATCCTCTCTTGAGCGTTTTAAGTTTAGAGTTTTCTGACTTGAAGTGTTTAAAGTTAGCGCAAGGGTTGCCAGTTAAAAGGTAGGAAATGAGAATTGAAGAAACAAGGATAAAAGCTCCGGACAGGGTAAATATCTATATTAAGTATTGGTTGCCTCAGGATCAACCGGAAGGTGTGATAATACTGGTTCATGGGCTTGGTGAGCATATTAACAGGTATAACCACTGGGCTTTGCGTTTCAGCAATTGCGGGTGGGCTGTTGCAGGAATGGATTTAAGAGGTCATGGCCAATCGGATGGTAAACGAGGAGCAGCAACTTATGAAGCATATCTGAATGACATCGATTTGTTTTTTAGAATTGTACGCAAAAAGTTCGGTCATGTTCCAGCAGTGCTTTATGGTCATTCAATGGGAGGGAACCTCGCTCTTGGCTACGTGATTTCTCATAAACCTAAAATTACCCGTCTCATTGTTACATCGCCCTGGTTAAAACTCGCTAACCCGCCAAAAAACTGGTTGGTATTTCTATCTAAATTTTTCGTGAAACTTTTTCCAAAAATTACAATATCAAACAAAATAAATCCCAGCCATTTAAGTTACGAAAAAGCTGTGGTTGATGCTTATAAAGCAGATCCTTTGGTGCATAACCGGATGGCTGTCGGTTCTTTTTTACAGATGCAAGATTGGGCGTCAGTAATTCTGAAAAATAAACATAAAATAAATGTTCCCCTGTTGCTGATGCATGGAAGTAACGATGAAATTACATCGTGGCGCGGTTCTGGCATTTTTGCACGCGAAACAAGCGAGAGTACAAAATTTAAGTTATGGGAAACATGCAATCACGAGCTCCACAATGAATTTTGCCGCGAAGAAGTTTTTAATTATGTAGCGGAGTGGCTTAGTGATGCTAAAAATGTAAAGCTTAGATCGTATGCAGGCTGAGGTTTTTAGGACTGTAGTGCCTGTTCAGGTATTTCAGGACAAGATTTCCTACAAATCCACAACATTGCTTTTAGGTTCCTGTTTTACCGAAAATATTGGGAACCGGCTGCAATGGTATAAATTTCCTGTTACAGTCAATCCCTTCGGTATTGTTTATAATCCCTCATCGGTAAAGTCATGTCTGGAAAGGCTAATCTCCGGAAAATACTATCAGGAGGAAG
Organism: Bacteroidota bacterium; assembly: GCA_021779665.1. Lineage (GTDB taxonomy): Bacteria > Bacteroidota > Bacteroidia > Bacteroidales > JAAUTT01 > JAAUTT01. The sequence continues at coordinate 15,498 of JAJYAG010000042.1, forward strand.
ATTTATGTGAGCGGGAGGGGCTTTTTTTTAGCTTCGATCATCATTCAAAATTTTCCGATACTGATCCGGGAGGCTGCCTTCAAAAGATTAATGGTTCGTTTGGTGGAGGACGAGCAGCGCTATACAAAGCATCTCATTTGTTCATAACTTTTGGAACTTCAAATTATTACACGCTGAAATCGGATAACAGAATTGTTTCGAATTGTCATAAGGTGGCTGATAAGGAGTTTTTTAGAAGACGACTAACGGTTGAAGAGATTGTAGAGGAATACAAAAATCTAATTAACAATTTGCTTGAAATTAATCCATCAATAAAAATTGTGTTTACAATTAGCCCCATCCGTCATTGGAAAGACGGAGCACATGAGAATCAGCTGAGTAAATCGGTTTTGTTTTTAGCTGTTGATGAGTTAAGTAAACTTTTCGACTGCGTGCTTTATTTTCCGGCTTATGAGTTAATGATGGACGAATTGCGCGACTACCGCTTTTATGAAGAAGATATGCTTCATCCCGGTAAACCTGCAATTGATTTTATATGGAAAAGATTCGCAGATAGCTTTACAGATAAGGCTACAGGGAATGTTATGCTTGAAATTGAAAAGATACAACTGGCCAGGCAACATAGGCCTTTTAATACGAATACCGATTCTTTTAAGAAATTTGTCGAACAACAGATTCTCAAAATTAACCAACTTTCAGAATCTTATCCAGAGCTCAACCTGGGCGAAGAGTACCAATATTTTAACCACTTATAAGAAAAAAAAACTGGTACCTGTCAAACTTATTTTCAAAAATATTGTTTAGGATTTTGAAATAAAAAGTAAACATATGAAATTCAACCTAATATTTATCATTATTCTATTCCCCTTTATACTCTCTGCCCAGCAGTTGGAGAACGGGATACTGGAGGGTAAGATCTTAAATGTTAAAAACAACGAACCCATTCCTTTTGCAAATATTTCTATAGTTGGAACAACCAATGGCGTGTTGGGCGACGAAGAAGGAAATTTTAGTTTCCGCAATTTAAAGCCTGGTTATGTGGAACTGAGGGTTTCCTCAGTAGGATTCAAGAATTATAGCTCTCAACCTATTTTAGTTACAAATGCAAAAAAGGTCTTTGTTGAAGTTTTAATGGAAGAAAGCCAGTTTCAGTTACAGGAAGTTGTTGTTCAGGCTTCATCTTTCAGAAAAAAGGAAGAAAGCCCGCTTTCGTTAAGAAGGATTAATATTGATGAGATTGAGAGAAGTCCCGGTTCTAACCGCGACATTTCGAAAGTAATACAATCGTTGCCCGGTGTTTCTTCAACTCCGGCTTACCGCAACGATGTTATTGTGCGTGGGGGAGGGGCCGCCGAGAATCGCTTTTATCTGGACGGAGTCGAGATTCCAAACCTGAACCATTTCGCAACGCAGGGTGCATCTGGAGGACCTGTTGGAATAATCAACGTTGACTTTGTACGTGAAGTAAACTTTTATTCGGGCGCTTTTCCGGCCAATAGAGGTAATGCATTAAGTTCGGTTCTTGAGTTTACCCAGATTGACGGAAACAACGAGAAGACAAAATTCCGCGGATCGGTGGGAGCTTCCGATATGGCTTTAACTCTCGACGGACCAATAACCGGGAATACCAGCTATATTTTTTCGGCACGACGATCGTATCTTCAGTTTTTATTTAAAGCTTTAGAACTGCCGTTTTTGCCAACTTATACCGATTTTCAGTTTAAATCGCGTACAAAAATAAATGCTAAAAACGAGATCACAATTATTGGACTTGGGGCAATTGATGAGTTTTCGCTGAATACAAAAGCCAATAAGACAGCCGATCAACGATATATTCTAAATTATCTTCCTGTTAATGAGCAGTGGAATTATACCCTGGGTTTCGTTTATAAACATTTTAGGGAAAATAGTTACGATACCTGGGTTTTTAGCAGGAATATGCTCGACAATACTTCCTATAAATTCCGTAATAATGTGGAAGCTGATAGCTTAAAAACTTTTGATTATGAATCGTTTGAAGCTGAAAATAAATTTCGTTTCGAAAGGAATATTCAGATGAGCCGCGGGTATAAGATTAACTTTGGTGCAAGCTTCGAATATGCTCGTTATTTTAATTCCACATACAGGCTTCTTTTCACTGGAATTCCTCTTCAATATGAAACGAATCTTGATTTAATACGATGGGGAGCTTTTGGTCAGGTAAGCAAAAGTTATCTGGACGAGAAACTGAGTTTGTCGCTTGGTTTAAGGGCTGATGCGAATAATTATTCACCGGAAATGAGGAATCTGTTAGATCAGCTTTCGCCCCGCTTATCTGCCTCTTACGCGTTAACTCCTAAATGGACCGCAAATTTCAATACCGGCCGTTATTTCCAGGCTCCCCCCTATACAGCTTTGGGATATCGTAACGAATCGGGTAGCCTGGTGAATAAAGAGAATAAAATAACCTATATACAAAGCGATCATTTGGTTGCAGGCTTTGATTTTCTTCCTAATGCCTCGTCGAAGTTTTCTGTAGAGGGCTTTTATAAAATGTATAAAAATTATCCTTTTTCGGTCGACGATTCCATTGCTCTGGCCAGTAAGGGAGCCGACTTCGGAACCTTTGGCGATGAGGCTCTGCTTTCTATTGGTAAAGGAAGGGCTTATGGTGTTGAATTTCTTTATCAAACCAAGGATTTACTGGGTATAAACATGATAATGTCGTATACTATGGTTCGCAGTGAATTTCAGGATAAGCGCAAAACATATATTCCAACAGCCTGGGATAATAAACATATTTTTAACCTCACGGCTACGCGTGAGTTTAAACGGAATTGGGATTTGGGTTTTAAATGGCGGTTTGTGGGAGGAGCACCCTATACTCCTTACGATCTGGACAGAACAAGTCTGGCCAGTGCATGGAACGCGCAGGGTAGGCCTTATCTGGATTATTCACAGTATAATCAGCTCAGGGCCGGAGCTTTTCATCAGCTTGATATCAGAATTGACAAACAATATTTCTTCCGTAAATGGTCTTTAAGGCTATACATGGATATTCAGAATCTGTACAATTTCAAATCGGACGAACCTGATAAATATATTCCTGCCGAAGATGCAAACGGAATCCGCTTGCCTGCTACCGGTAATCCGGCAAGGTATGAACTTGCCAAAATTAAAAGTGATGGTTCTGGAACTATTCTTCCAACCGTTGGTGTGATAATTGAATTCTGATAGAAATGCAGGACAAAAAAAGCCGTGTTAGTTGAAATCCTGCTAACACGGCTTTTTTTAAAAATTCATTGAGTTTACTCTTTCCAGATCTTCAGGAGTATCTATTGAAATACTTTCGTAATCTGTTATTTCCACTTTTATGGTGTAACCGTTTTCGAGCCAGCGGTTTTGCTCCAGGCTCTCGGCAATTTCAAGCGGTGAAGGAGTTAATTTTGTAATTTCTCTCAGCACTTCCGATCTGTAGGCGTAGATTCCCAGGTGTTTCAGGAAAAAATAACTCTCTGCCCATTTTTCCAGAGGTATATTTCTTAAATATGGTATGGGAGAACGACTGAAATATAGCGCTTTACCTGCCGAATCTTTCACAAGTTTAACATGGTTCGGATTTTGAATGTCCGATATCTCCTTCATTTGTTTGGCTAATGTTGCAATGTGTGTAGAGGAGTCGGTAAAGCAATGCTTAAGCTGTTCCAAAGCTTCAGCCTGAATGTAGGGTTCATCGCCCTGTATATTAAATACTACGTCGTATCTGGATTGCTCAGTACTTTCAATTTTGTTTAAAGCTTCGCAAATACGATCGGTACCCGAAGGGTGATCAGGAGAGGTCATAACAACTTTGCCGCCGAAGTTCTTCACAACCGATGAAATCCTTTCATCGTCAGTGGCTACATAAACATTTTCGAAAGCTTTGGTTGCTTGCTGGTAAACTCTTTCAATCATAGGCTTGCCATTTACAAGTGCAAGTGGCTTGCCTGGGAACCTGGTCGATGCATATCGGGCAGGAATTACACCTAAATATTTAATCATAGTTTTGGTTTTTGGCAAAATTAGCTAAAAGCTGCCAAAATCGTTCCATTAGTATAAAGGTAAATAGAAGGTGAACGTGGATCCTTCTCCCGGTTTGCTTTCTACCATGATTTTTCCTTCATGAAAATCAAGGATTTTCTTTACTATAGCTAATCCTAAACCCGTACTTTTTTCATTATCAGTAGGTTTTACACTCACCTGCCGGAAGGGTTGAAAAATGTATGGCAGATCTTTTTCAGGGATTCCCTGTCCGGAATCCTCTATTGAAGTGGCAATGCTATCGTTTTTAAAAGTTACTTTAACCTTAATTTTATTGCCTGGGAACGAATATTTTATAGCATTGCTCAACAGATTGTTCATCACCTGTTCTATGCGTCGGGGATCAAAAACCAAAGGTATTTCGCTAACCGATGCTTCCAGAGTTATCTTCATATTTTTCTGAACAGCAAAAAATTCATTCTGCAGGATATTTGCTTTCAGAAAGTCAATATAATTAAGTTTTACCTTTTTGAGTTCCAGTGTTCCCGATTCAATTTTTGAAAAATCTAAAAGATCGTTTAGGAGCTGAAGAGTGAAATGGCTTGTTTTTTTGAGAATCTGAAGCATTTCCCTCAGATTCTCGGTCTTCAGGTCTTCCAATGCTTCAAGCATTATTTCGGAAAAGGAGTTTATAACCGATAATGGGTTCCGAAGGTCGTGTGCAGCGATTCCTATTAATTCATTTTTTTGCTTATTAATAATCTCGAGCTTTTGATTCTTTTCATCCAATGTCTTCTTCTGCTCATGAATTTCAGTTACATCATCCACAATCACCATAACCATATCTTCATGGTTGAATGTTATATTGCGGGTTGAGAACTGGAAATATTTCTGGATTATGCGATCCTTAATCTGGAACTCCCGTTTAAGTATAGACCGGTGTGTTGGGACTTTCTCGAGAAAAGCAGAGAGGAGCGACGACCGGAGAGTACAGTTATTACAATTTGAGGTGGATCCGCAATTTGCCTTTTCTCGTACGGTATAAATACATCCAATAGCATTGCCACATAATTCTCCGAGTAGCTTATCCTCGTCCTTATAAAACAAAGAGCGGAATGAGTCATTGAAGCTTTGAATCCGGATATCCTTATCTGTAACAAATATTGCTGATGTGATATTATCCAGTAAAGTGTTCAGAAATTCATTGGAGTCCTTTAAACTGTCTATACTAATTTTCATCTTCGTATCCCTTTAACCCTCAAGAAATATTTTCCTGTGGAGTAAATATAATAATTAAACTGTTAATCTGTGTTAAAGAGATTGTGTTCTGATCAGGAGTAAAGAAAAAAAATGTAATTTTGTCAGGTTTCGAATTATTCTGTCAGTTATGGAAGTTCAAAAAGTTAAGCAACGGTTTGGTATTATTGGGAATGGTGTTGGATTAAACCGCGCCATCGATATAGCTATGCAGGTTGCTCCAACCGATTTGTCGGTTCTTATTACAGGTGAGAGTGGTGTGGGAAAGGAAGTTTTTCCGCAGATAATACATCAGCATAGTGCGCGTAAGCATGGTGCTTATATTGCTGTTAACTGCGGGGCCATACCCGAAGGTACAATAGATTCGGAATTGTTTGGCCATGAAAAGGGATCTTTTACAGGTGCTACCGATCAGCGCAAAGGGTATTTTGAGGTTGCCAACGGTGGTACAATTTTTCTGGATGAAGTTGCTGACCTGCCTTTGTCTACGCAGGTGCGCCTGCTACGAGTTCTCGAAACGGGTGAATTTATTAAAGTGGGTTCCTCAAAAGTGATGAAAACCAATGTAAGGGTTATTGCCGCAACAAATATCGACATTATCAAGGCTATTCAGAATGGGAAGTTTCGGGAAGACCTCTACTACAGGTTGAATACAGTGCCCATTTTTATTCCTCCTCTGCGCGATCGTGTTGACGATATTAATTTGCTCTTCCGTAAATTCTCGCTCGATTTTGCCGAAAAATACCGCATGCCTCCCATTCAGCTCGACGATGATGCGCAACGCATGCTCGAATCGTACGACTGGCCGGGAAATATCCGCCAATTAAAAAATATTACCGAGCAGATATCGGTAATTGAGCATAACCGGAATATTAACCGCGAAACCCTTCAGAAGTACCTTCCTGAGTATGCAAGTGTTAAGCTTCCTGCGATAATCAGTCATGAGGATCAAAAAAGCTTTGCTTCCGAAAGAGAGATTCTTTACAAGATTCTCTTCGATATGAAAAACGACATGACCGACCTCAAAAAACTGGTTGTTGACCTGCTGAAGAAGGAAGGAAACAGCGCCGATATTCATCAGAGTAATGCCCAGCTTATTCAAAAACTTTACCAGAGCGTTGACCCGGTAATGCCTCCAAATAATCCGAAAATAGAAATAGTTCGGCCTGAAAATAATATAGAGGACACGGAAGAAGTTTTAGAAGAGTCGTTATCTCTTTCGGATAAAGAAATAGAAATGATAAAAAAAGCCCTTGATAAACATTCGGGAAAACGTAAATTAGCAGCTTCCGAATTGGGGATATCCGAAAGGACTTTGTACCGGAAAATTAAAGAATATAACCTCGAGTAATATGTTTAGAGTAATCGTTATAGCGTTTTTTGGCCTTTTATTATATAGTTCGTGCAAGATTTACTCCCTCACCGGAGCCTCTACCGGCGATGCAAAAACCGCTGAAGTCCCTTATTTTCAGAACCGGGCTTTAAATGTTCAGCCTTCCCTTAGTCGGGAATTGACTGAGAAGCTCAAGGATAGAATTTTATCTCAAACAAACCTGAAACTTGTTAACGAAGGTGGTGATACAAAGTTTGAAGGCGAGGTTTCGCGATACGAGGTGACTCCTGCTGCAATTACGGGTGAAAATCTTGCTGCAAAAAACCGACTCACGATTGAAATTAAAGTGAAATTCACAAATTCTACTGATAGTCAATTCGACTATGAAACCAGTTTTTCCCGTTTCGAAGATTTCGACAGTAATGCTTCTTTGGATGCGGTAGAAAACGATTTAATTGATAAAATAGCCGATGCGCTGGTAGAAGACGTATTTAACAAAGCATTTGTAAATTGGTAAGCAGTTCTGTCTGCTAACATTTGAATAAACTTATGAATAAGGAACGATTTCAGGAACTGATAACAAAACCCGAAAAGATTGAAGAAGCGGATCTGGTGCAGTTGCAACAGGTAGTCAGAGACTTTCCGTTTTTTCATAATGCACATTTATTGTTGCTTTTTGGACTCTATAAGCAGAAGTCGGAAAAGTTTAACGACCAGCTAAAGCAATCGTCATTATATCTGTCGAATCGTTCTTTTTTTGTAAGTGCTATTTACCAGGGATGGCAAAACCGGGCTGGTGAGGTAGTAACTAAGGAAATTCCTTCGGATGTAAATGTTGTAGAACCGGTTGTTACCCAGGAAACGATAACCCGCGAAGATGTTGCGTCTCCTGAAGTTGTGGAGTTTGAATCAGAACAAATCAGAGAAGTGATACTCGAAGTAACTCCAACTGTAATACCCGAACCTGAAATTCAGGAAGAAAAGCAACCGGAACCTTCTTTGGAAATCAGCAATGAAGATAGTTTTACGTTTTCTTTCGAAGATTCACATGTAGATGAAGCAACGGATAAGAAGGATGTGGAAGACTCTGTAAAACAAGAAACCACTGTTGATTTGCTCGAACTGGATATGAGCCAGCCAAAAGCAGAGGACGAACCCTCCGACGATTTAATAGATCATTTTCTAAAGGTAAATCCCCGGATTGTGCCAAAACTCGACCTGGAAGATTCGCGTGGTGATATTTCACAGCCAGGTTTGGAGGAAAATGATGAAATTGTAACCGAAACATTGGCAAGTATTTATGAGCAGCAAGGGCATTTTCTTAAAGCAAAAGAAGCATTTCAAAAATTAATTTTGAAATTTCCCGAAAAAAGCACTTACTTTGCCAGTCGAATTCAAGAATTAGAAAAACGTATTAAATAATTATAAAACAATAATATATGGTTCTGTTTGCAGTAATTATCTTCATTGTGTGTGTGTTGCTCATCCTTATTGTATTGGTTCAAAATTCAAAAGGAGGCGGTTTGGCAGCAGGTTTTTCTTCATCGAACCAAATAATGGGCGTACGCCGTACTGCCGATTTTCTTGAAAAGGCTACATGGACTCTTGCCGGTGTGCTTTTATTTTTGTGTCTTGCAGCCAGTGTTGCTATTCCAAAAATGACCCGCGATGACAGAAAATCAGCTATTGAAGAAAGAGTTAATGCTCAGGATCCGGCTGCTGTTCCTGCTTTTCCTTCGCAGTCAGCACCTAAGCAGGGTACAAGCAATTCCGGTACTACTACCACTCCAAAACCCGCTGAACAGAAAAAGTAATCTTTTGGACTTTATATTGAAATTGCCGGCATTCATAATGCCGGCAATTTTTGTTTATACCGGTTGATCCTTTGCCTATCGCGAAGTAATCTTATTTGACCCTGGAAAGACTACTATTCAAAAAACCTGACAGAAATTGTCATTTGATTTGGCAGAATTTTACACGAAAACTGCAAAAATGTCGCATTGGTGCTTAAAAATGGCTCAAAAAACCCTTTGGCATAAAATGTGACAACAACGAGACATAATTAAAAATGATTGTTTAACCAAATAAAAATTAATATCAATATGGCAGATGTTAAAATTAAACCATTAGCCGACAGAGTGCTAGTTGAACCTATGCAGGCTGAAGAAAAAACCAAAAGCGGAATCATTATTCCTGATACTGCTAAGGAAAAACCACAAAAAGGAACTGTTGTGGCTGCCGGCCCTGGTACAAAGGACGAGAAGATGGAAGTTAAAGTTGGCGATGTAGTTCTTTATGGTAAATATGCCGGCTCTGAGTTAAGCGTCGAAGGTAAGGATTATCTGATGATGCGTCAGTCTGACATTCTTGCAGTTATCTAATGGTATAATCAGTCATAAAAATTAAAACATAATTCATATGTCCTCGAAAGAAATCAAATTTAATCTTGAAGCACGCGATCTTTTAAAGAAAGGTGTTGATCAGCTTGCAAATGCTGTTAAAGTTACTCTCGGTCCAAAAGGTCGCAATGTAGTTATCGACAAAAAATTTGGTGCACCACAAGTTACAAAGGACGGTGTTACAGTTGCCAAAGAAATTGAGTTAAGCAATAAATTTGAAAATTTAGGAGCTCAAATGGTAAAAGAAGTAGCTTCCAAAACCAACGACGATGCTGGTGATGGTACTACAACTGCTACTGTATTGGCTCAGTCGTTAGTTCAGGTTGGTTTAAAGAACGTAACTGCCGGTGCTAACCCAATGGATTTAAAACGTGGTATCGACAAAGCTGTTGTTAAAGTTATTGATGCTTTAAAAGCTCAGTCGAAAGAAGTTGGCGACGATTTCAAGAAAATTGAACAGGTAGCTTCTATTTCTGCCAATAACGATACTGAAATCGGTAAATTAATTGCTGAGGCTATGGGTAAAGTTAAGAAGGAAGGCGTAATCACAGTTGAAGAATCGAAATCGTCCGAAACTACAGTTGATGTAGTTGAAGGTATGCAATTCGACCGTGGATACATTTCTCCATATTTCGTTACCGATACCGAAAAAATGGAATGTGTTCTCGAAAACCCATTCATTTTGATCTACGACAAGAAAATCTCAACCATGAAAGATTTTCTTCCAATTCTGGAACAGTCGTTACAAACTGGCAAACCTTTGATGATTATCGCTGAAGATATCGATGGTGAAGCTCTTGCAACATTAGTTGTTAACAAGCTCCGTGGTTCGCTCCGCATTGCTGCTGTTAAAGCTCCTGGTTTTGGCGATCGTCGTAAAGAGATGCTCGAAGATATTGCTATCCTGACTGGTGGTACCGTTATTTCGGAAGAAAAAGGCTTAAAGCTCGAAAATACTTCACTCGATATGTTAGGCCGTGCTGAAAAAGTAACTATTGATAAAGACAATACTACCGTTGTAAACGGTGCTGGCGAAAAGGCTTTGATTGATGCTCGCGTTGGTCAGATCCGTTCTCAGATTGAAAATACAACTTCCGATTACGACCGTGAAAAATTACAGGAACGTCTGGCTAAATTAGCTGGTGGTGTTGCTGTTCTTTACATTGGTGCTGCTACCGAAGTGGAAATGAAAGAAAAGAAAGACCGCGTAAACGATGCTTTAAGTGCTACCCGCGCTGCTGTTGAAGAAGGTATCATCCCTGGTGGTGGAATTGGTTACATCCGCGCAATCAAAGCTCTCGACGGAATGAAAGGCGACAACGATGACGAAACAACTGGTATGGCTATCGTTCGTCGTGCGCTCGAAGAACCACTTCGCCAGATTGTTGAAAACGCTGGTGGCGACGGAGCTGTTGTTGTTCAGAAAGTAAAAGAAGGTCAGGGCGATTTTGGTTACAATGCTCGTACTGATGTTTATGAAAACCTGATGGCTGCTGGTGTTATCGATCCTACAAAGGTTGCCCGCGTAGCTCTCGAAAATGCTGCTTCAATTGCAGGTATGGTTCTTACCACCGAATGTGTATTAGCAGAAAAAGAAGAAGAAAAACCAATGGCTCCACCACAAATGGGTGGCGGCATGGGCGGAATGATGTAAAAGTCGGTTTATCCCAATATTTAAAAACCCTTCCTGATCTCAGCGAAGGGTTTTTTCGTTTATAGCCTTTCAGAGATTTGTTGCAACTCCTCCGATATGTCATTACGCCAAAGAATAATCTGATGCTTAATATGTAAAAATTCTTCGGGACTCAGGTTTTTGTCAGCTTTTTCAAGGTGATCTATGAGTAAGTCAAACTTGCTGCTAAAAATTGATAACGAAGTTTTAATGTCCGATTTAAGTGAAGCGACTTTTGTCTCCAGCATTTCTTTGGTATGACTCAGTTCGTTTTCGAGATACACACTTTTAGTTATGTCTATATTTATACCTGTAACATGTTGCGCTTTCCCGTTTATATCGCAAACTACATTAAAGTAGCACCGTATGTTTTTATAACCTCTTTGCGGGTTTTTAATTCTGAAAGTAGTTTTGTAATTGTTTTTATGTTTTATTGAATGATGCAATTCTTCCTCAAATTTGGCAGCGTCGTCCGGATGCAGATGCTTTATCCAATCGTCCAGAGTTTCTTTAAAACTTTTTATATCTACATTGTAAAGAGCATACATTTGATCGTTCCAATATACCTTCTGATTAGTCAGATTCCATTCCCAAACACCAATTTTTACTGAACTCACGGTTATTTCCAGTCTTTCAGTTAATGTTTTCAGGTTCCGGGCAATGTTGTCCTTTTCAACTTCCTTATGTTGAAGAATCTCAGCCATGCTGTCCATAGCCATTGCCAAAGCTCCTGTTTCCCCTTCTTCGTAGTTTATACCGGTACGGGCTGACAAGTCGCCGTCCTCATACTTTTTGGCTGTCAAAACAAGCTTTTCTATATTTCTGAAAATGTATTTTTTATAAAAAGTAAAGATGAAAATGCTGAAAAGAATGGCAAAAGCTGTTAAACCAATGTTTTTGTAAAATTCTTGATTTGTATCCTTTAAGGCCTCCGCCATCGGGCTACTGATAACGATATACATGTAAGGACTTTCTTTTTCGATGTTAATCCTTACAAATCCGTACAGCCTCTTAATTCCGGGTTCGTCTTCGGCTATAAAAGACCCTTCATCAGATGTCGACAGAATGGCTTGCTGAATTTTTGGAGAGTCCCGCCTTCCGATAAGTTTTTGCTGGGCTGTTGAATGATAAAGTATCCGGCCTGAATAGTCGTAAAAGGCAATGTCGCTTCCTTTTGGCAATGAAGAAACGGAAAGAATGTTCAGGTATTGGGCAAGTTCAAAAGATGCTATTAAGATGAGTTTAACGCTGTCGCGCGAGTCAAGTACCGGCAATGCATAATGAAATACCGGCCGGTTAGTCAGTCTGCTTTTGGCGAATTCTCCGGCTGAAAAGGATCTGGTTCTCATAACATCCTTAAAATACTTTCTGTCTTTTACCGAAAAGGGTTTGAATGGTATTGAAGAGGCGTTTACATCGCCATTTGGCAAGGCTGAGAGAATAACAGCAAATTGTGGATTTTCGCTTAAAACTGTTTTATAAAGGGAATTCAGGGTGTTGTTATCAGGAAAGGGTGCTTGCAACTCGGGTAATTTGGCAATAAGAGAGAGCATCTGGCGTGTATAGGCTTCTGCATTTTTTTGCTGCATTCCAATATTTCGGGCAATACTGATTGCTAAATCTTTTGCCATTTTAGTATGGCTCTGTTTTTCGGAATTTAAATTGTAGAGGGATAAAGTAATGAATGGTAAAGCAATTAAAGCTATAATTATTCCAAATTGCCACTTAATCGAAATGTTCCTGAATTTCATGCATGTAGGTTTTTAGGTTTAAGGCAAATCATAGCACTCCTTATGAAGTATTGATTAGTGAAACTGGATATTAACCTTTGGGGGGCAATTGAAACAGGAATTGAGTAAGTTTCCCTGGTTTAGTACCCCAAACGATTAATTTTCTTAAATGTACAAAATAGTAGTTTAATAATCAATTAAAATTCAGAGATTCAGTTATGTTGATTGTGAATCGCCGTTTAAGAAACTTATGACCGCGATGGTTAGTTCCAGTCGTTCTTCACATCAGCAGCAACGCTTGGATTCAGGTCTTTTTCAGTTTGTGGAATAGGAAGCAGCAGATCTTTTGGTCTGAAGGGTGTTCCCCGTCCCGCCTCCTGTTTTTCGTTATTGATGGTGGTACGGATAATACCCCATCTTTTTAAGTCGAAGTACCTGTGCTGCTCTCCGCAAAGTTCAATCTGACGTTCTCTTCTGAGAATTTTTACAGCGTTTTCGTAGTTACCTAAGGTGCTGTATTTAAAAGCACCCGCTCTTTCTCTTACGTTATTTATAAGATAAAGGGCTTTATTGAAGTTTCCTTTCTCAATTAATGCTTCGGCCTGCATAAGCAAAACGTCGGAATAACGAATAAGACGTGCGTTAATTGAACCCTCGGGAAGTCCTTCTTTTTCCTTGTTTTCGTAATTGTTATACTTTTTCCAGCGATTGCCTGATACCTGAAATGGATAAGGTTTGGCGCCTCCTGTACAATTATTGCAAAAGTCAGTGTCTCCTCCTTTTGCCGGAAAGCCGTAGAAGGTCATGGCAGCTCTCGGATCAATGTAGTTGTTCCCTGTTTCATCGTTATAGGTAAATGCCTCGACTGCAGCATCCGAAATAAAAACATTCTGCCAGTCGTTCCATCCGTATTCCATTGCTCGTCCGCTGTGGGTAGCTCCGCCTCCCCACCATTCCTGACCACCGAACATATACCAGGTATTTGTGCCGGGAACATGTTCAAGTTGTACTTCAAAAAGAGATTCGGCATTGTTTTCATTGTAGGAAAGGAAATTTTCCTCGAATTCAGGTATGAGCGAATATTGGTAGGGAGGATTTTCCAGAATCGCAAAGGTATTGGCGGCTTCAGTAAATTTTTGCTGATACAGGTAGGCTTTCCCCAACAATGCCACAGCGGCTCCCGAGGTTGCACGCCCTTTATTGGCATCATCGTAATGATAAGGCAATGAGCTTATGGCTTGTTTCAGATCTTTTTCTATAAGACGCCATATTTTTGCAGTGCTGTCGGCCCTTGGCGCAGTAAATTCGTAACGGTCCTCCCAACTGTCCTTGATAGGAACTCTTCCAAAAAGAGAGACCAGCTGAGAATACGACCATGCCCTTAAAAAATATGCTTCGCCCAGAATTCTTGTTCTAAGCTCTTTATCGTTTTCGGCTGTAGGAACCCATTTCCCAACTTTGTCGAATACGAGATTGGAGCGGAGAATAATCCTGTAATAGGAGCGCCATAACCTGTTTATATGTTCATTTCCGGGACCAAATGTGAAATTTGCAAATTCTGACAGAGCTCCTTGTAAGGGTGGAGCCTGTTCGGCATCGTTTCCCATAAGGTCGAAAATAAAATAATATTCACGGGCAAACAACCCCTGGAAATAGAAACCTGCATAGGTTGCGTTTATGGCCTGAAGGCATTGATCAGCATTGGTGAAATAGGTATCCTCGGTGTATGAGTTTGGGTTCTTGAGATTGAGCTGATCCTCATTGCACGATATTATTATTAATCCTATTATGAATAAGACAAAGCTTCTCATGTTCTAAAAATTTAATTGCATACCAATTAAAAATGTCCGAGGCTGCGGATAATTTCCTGAATCGATACCTCTTCTCAAATTGTAACGCTGGCTGTCACCGGGGTACTGAGCTCCAATTTCAGGATCGTATCCTTTGTATGATGTGTGTGTATAAAGGTTCTGGACTGCCAAATAAAAACGTAACGACGAAATGGATTCAAGCGATAGGTTGGAAAGTACAAGCGGCGGAATTGTATATCCAAGACTGAGGTTTTTTATTCGCCAATATGAGCCGTCTTCAATGTACCTGGTTGACGGCCTGAGATTTTTATTTGGATCGTTTGCAATGGCTCTTGGAATATTGGTGATGTCGCCAGGTTGTTTCCAACGATTTAAAACATCCTTGGATGCATTGAAAGGGCGGATCATACCCGAAAGCCAATAGGTGTAAAATGCCGTAAAAAGTTTATTCCCATAAACACCGGCAACAGTTACCGAGAGGTCCATACCCTGGTAACTGAAATTTGATGTTAAACCATAGGTTATCTCAGGTACAGGATTTCCTATCATTGTCCTGTCTTTATCTGTTATATGTCCATCGCCATCCAGGTCTTTAAAACGGATATCGCCAGGTTTGGCAGCTTCCTGGTAAAGTGTTTCTGTATTCCCTGATAATTTGGCTGCATTCGCGTTATCGGCATCTATTTCTCCCTGGGTGGAATAAACTTTGTCCATAACGAAGCCATAAAAATAACCCACCGGTTTTCCAACCTCGGTTCGTGTTATGTTATAACCAAAATCCCAGGTTCCGTCAACAAGAGGTTGACCTTCGCCTAATGATGTTACCTTGTTTTTGATAAAGGCAGCATTGGCCGAAATGAAATATTTAAACTGACTCAGATTTTTTTGTAGCGTAGCAGTAATTTCAAAGCCTTTATTTTCGACACTTGCAGCGTTTATGGTTGGGTCGCCGCCTCCATCCCCAAGCCCCATGCCAATGGAGGGAGGTATGGGAACCTGAACCAGGATATTTTTTGTGTCCTTAATGAAATAATCGGCTGTAAATGAAAGCTGATTATCGAAAATTCCCAGGTCAAGCCCTATATTATAGGTAGAAGCTGTTTCCCACTTCGCAAAAGGTGAAGGAAGCGAATTAACGGTCACTCCCTTTACCGTAACCTGAGGGTTACCAAAAACATAATTGATATTAGAAGCATGCAAACTCGACTGGTAAGCATAATCGCCTATAAGGTCACTGCCGCTTTTGCCCCAACCTGCTCTTAGTTTTAAGGTTGAAATTGTTGAATAGAAGTTCGAAAAGAAGTTTTCCTGATTTATTTTCCAGCCAACTGAGAATGAAGGGAAATTTCCCCAACGGTTTTTGGGTGAAAACCGCGGGCTTGCATCGCGCCTGAAATTGGCAGTGATAAGGTATTTATCGTTAATAGAATAGTTGAACCGGCCAAAATACGAAATCAAAACCCCCTGCCACACGCCGGTAGCATTCCCGTCGATACGTTTAAACTGGGCAACCGGCATTGTCTGGATTTCCTCGTTTGCAAAACCTCTGCCTTCAACAGCTAAATACTTACCCGATGCTTTTACCGGAAGAGTGTTCCCGATTATCACCGACAGGCTTTTCTTATCGTTTGAAAAATCGTATTGAAGGGTGTGCTCAACTGTTGGAGTTATCCCCCAACTATAACTCTCGTATAGAATGGAAGGTGACTTTAGGTTCCCGTTTTCATTCTCTTTTGTAAAGCTGAAATTATACCCATTTGTATAATCTAAGCCAAATACAACTTTGTAGGTGAGACCGTTGAGTATTTCGAAGGATGAATATATGTTTCCCAAAAGCCTGAAAGAGCGGTTTACTTTGTTTGAAAGCATGATTTGAGCTACCGGGTTTTGCGCATCGTTTAAATCGTCAATGGTAGTGGATTTACTGAATCCTCCAAGGTTATTAATGTCGGTAACGGGTAAGTAAGGCGGTATTCTCAAAGCCGAACCGAATAACGTACTTTCTATCGGGTGGAGATTTGTATAGGATAATCCGAGGTTTTCACCCACTTTAAATCGTCGCAGAATTTTAAACTCAGTATTCGAACGGAAAGAGTATCGTTCAAAATTATTACCTATTATAATTCCGTCGTGTTTGGTATATCCTCCTGAGAAAGAATAAATAAAAAAGCCATTACCTCCATTAATATTCAGAATATGATCCTGCAGGCGTCCCGTGCGGAATACCTCGTCCTGCCAGTTTGTGCGGTCGGCCAAAGCATAGTTTGTAAATTGACCTTCAGCATATATTTTAGGAGGTAAGAGTTTCTCCATGGGTTTATCCGGATTGGCATTCCTTTGAATATCGCGTACGAGTTCCAGGTATTCACTGGCATTTAAAACCTCGAGTTTTTTATAAGCACTTGTCAGACCAATGTAGCTGTTAAACGAAAAACGAGGTTTCCCTGTACGGCCTTTTTTTGTTGCAATAATTACCACTCCGTTTGCAGCTCTGGTCCCGTATATGGCAGCTGCCGATGCATCTTTCAGGATCTGAATGGATTCAATGTCGTT
The DNA here is from genome assembly GCA_021779665.1 of Bacteroidota bacterium. Lineage (GTDB taxonomy): Bacteria > Bacteroidota > Bacteroidia > Bacteroidales > JAAUTT01 > JAAUTT01. The sequence continues at coordinate 32,252 of JAJYAG010000042.1, forward strand.
CGGATTGATCATAGCCAACGGATTAGACTGGTCGTCGCCATTTCCGCGGAAAGCCAAACCGTCAATTACATACAGGGGATCGGTATTGTATAAGGTTCCTACTCCTCTGATTTTTATGGAAACTCCTGCGCCCGGTAAACCTGAGTTATTTATTACTTCCACTCCGGCAGCTTTACCTTGTAACATCTGATCGAAACTAATATATCCTCTGTCGGAAAGTTCACGGCTTGTTAAGGAAGTGATTGAGCCGGTAACATCACCTTTCTTTTGTTCACCATATCCCACAACAATCACCTCGTCGAGACGTGCAATATCTTCGAACATGCTGATGTTTAGTGTCGACTGATTGTTCAGAGGTGTTTTCTGGGTAACATATCCCACGTAAGAGAATACCAAAGTCACCGAAGATGAGTCGGTATCCATAGTAAATCTGCCGTTTATATCGGTTGTTGTTCCGTTGCCCGATCCTTCCTGCAGAATGTTGACTCCTACAAGTGGCTGTGAATCGGAGGCTGAAACTACCGTCCCTGTGATAATGTGCTTTTCTTTGGCCCTGTGCTGTTTGATTGGAGTAATTACAATCATATCGCCGTAAATGGAATAACTGGCGTTGAACTGGGAGAAAACTTTGTCAAGAATCTGAGTTATGGTAACGCCTTTGGCAGTAATTGTAATTTCGCGGGAAACATCAATTTGCCCCACTTTGTAAAAGATATTGTAATTGCTTTGTTTTTCAATCTGGTTAAAAATATCTTCTACTGTGCCATTAATTACTTTTATGTCAAATTTCTTTTCCTGGGAATAGATTTGCGATAAAGGTAATAATGCAATAAAAGTTAATACCAATAATGGTTTAATTAGTTTAGTAGTCATCAAGCAGTATGTTCCGACTAAAATTAGATAAATATACAACTTTATCGAAAAATGGCAATCTTATAACTTTTTGCCGGTGTACTTTATATTTTGTTTTATAGCATTTTATCAACGCAAGAAAGCCGCACCATAAAGGGCGGCTTTCAAAACGATAGCAGAAGATGCTATTATTCTTCTACTTTGATAGTTATACTTTTTATGTCTCTGCTGGAATCGTCAGAATCCATTTCGCCCCAGTTGGTTGAAACCATGGTTGCTTTATAGGTTCCGGCTTTCCAATAGGTGTACACCAGCTTTTTGTCAGTAAGCAGATTACCTTTTTGGGTGTAATCTTTGTTTTTGTATCGTTCATAATCCGAAGCCGCAACTTTATATTCCCATTCCAAAGGAGCACCAGCTGCGTCTACTTTGCTCGGAACACGAACTTTACAACTATCGCCTGTCCAAATTGCCTGAAGGTCGCCTTTTCCTGTGAAAACAAATTCAACAAAAGCAATCTTCTGGTCAACTCCGTTGATAGTCTTTTTGAACATTTTAACTGTGAGATTTTCGGAACTGCTTGCCAAACGTACTTTATCACCGTCAAGCTGGTATGCAGTAAAGCTGGCATCGGCATCTTCAACCTTATAAGTTTTGGAACAGCTGGCTATTGCAACTATTGCCATTAATAAAATTAAAGTTTTTATGTTTTTCATATGAGCTTTCTTTAAATGAGTAATGTATTAATTCCAACCATTAGGCACTTCGCACAATTTGTTAACATCCTTTTCTCTTTGCGGAATTGGAAATAACAAATTCTTTTCGGAGAAATTGGCTAATTCGCCCTGGGCTGTTTTTTCGCCGTTAAGTATAGCAACAAAATCGAAGATTTTGCCATTCCTGTGCCAGCGAAGTAAGTCGAACCAACGTTGTTGTTCGCCGCAGAGTTCAATTTCTCTTTCTCTTTTCAGTATGGTCATAGCCGCAGTTTTGTCGCCCAGTGAAGTGTATTGAATTGCACCTACTCTTGCGCGAACGTTATTAATTTGCACCAGTGCATCTGCAATTTTGTTATTCTGAATATAACATTCAGCCAATAAGAGCTTTACATCGGCCAATCGGGTGATAACAGTGCTGATTTGAGATTCAGGACCACCTTCGGCTGCTTTTGCTTCGTACTGCTGATATTTTTTCCATCTGTAACCTTTAGGAGCAGTTGGGTTTGCATCGCCAGGATAAGTTACAGGAGTGTTGAAAGGATAAGCACCTTTTTTGCAATCCATATCACCACCAAATCCTCCATCTCCATAGAAAGTATAGAAAGCGCGCGGGTCGATATAATTGTTAGTGGCATTGATGTTGTATTTAAACTTTTGAACAGCAGAAGTGGTAATGTTTACGTTGCCCCAATCCCAGAATCCATATTCCATTGCACGACCACTGGTAGCACCTTTCGATCCCCAAAGTTCGGTTCCGTCGAACATGTGATACATGTTTCCGGCTCCCCATCCATACCATGCAAATTTGCAGTCGAAAATTGTTTCAGGGCTGTTGCGGTTGGCTTCCAGAAATTGTTTTTCGAAACCAGCTACGCCTGTTTCCATGGTAAAACCACCATTGTCTACTATGTCTTTAAATAATGGTTCGGCAGCTACCCAATTTCCCTGCATTGCATAAAGTTTACCCAAAAATGCTTTGGCAGCCCATTTGGTAGCGCGGCCATTTTCAGCAGCAGAATAAGAAGCGGGTAATGCGTTGGCAGCAGCTTTGAGGTTTTCTTCTGCAAAAGCATAAACTTCTGTTTGCGAAGAGCGGGCTAAGTTCAGATTTTTAGCTGTTTCTTCATAGCTTTTTCTTAATGGAACCGAACCCCAAAGGCTTCCCAGGTGATAATATGCAAAACCTAAAAAGAACTGGGCTTCACCAATTAAACGTGGTTTCAAAGCTACATCAGCTTCTTTTGTTGGAGTCCATTTGGAAACAACATCTATGGCATAATTTGCACGTAATACCATTCTGTACAAGCGATCCCAGGTTGGAGAAAGAGCAGAGTTGGTAGCATCGTAAACACCACGTGGAAGCTCTGCAATCTGACCTTGCAGCGGAGTTAAAGGACCTGCTTCGTTTGCAAGAAGATCGAAATTGAAATACCAGTCGCGGCTGAACATACCCTGATGCAGCATAATTGTGTAAATAGCATTTACAGCTTTCTGGCAATTTTCGGCATTGGTATAATAAGTTGTGGCATCGAAGTTATTTGGGTTCTTCTCATCAAGAAACTCATCGTTACAAGCGGTCACTGATAAGAAGGCTATTAATATGATAAAAATTTTATTTTTCATATTCATGTATTTAATTATGATTCAACAATTAGAATGACACCTGGATTCCAAATAAGTAGTTCTTTGGTAAAGGAATTCCAAAGTCGTCAACTCCACGTTCCGTATTGTTTCCACCACCAAACGAAGGATCGTAACCTGAATATTTGGTTATGGTAAGTGCATTCTCCAAAGTGGCGTAAACTCTTAATGAGGAGATTGATTTATTCAGCCATTCGTTTTTGATGGTATAGCCCAATGTTAGGTTCTTTAAACGCATGTACGATCCATCTTCAATATACCTGTCGGAAAAGCGGGTGTTTTTGTTAGGATCAGTTTTTTCAACACGGGGTAATGTAGCTTCGGTGTCACCATCAAATTTCCATCTCTTCAGAAGTTCAGTTGATCCATTGAACGGACGAACACCACCTTCTAACCAATAGGTGCCATTCCAGTTAACCAGCTGACAGCCATAAACGCCCTGGAGTACCAATCGCAGATCGAAGCCTTTGAAGTCAAATGCCAGACTTGTTCCGTATGTCCATTTCGGCATAGCGTTACCAAGGTTTGTACGGTCTGCATCGGTAAGTTTACCATCGCCATTGAGATCTTTAAACCTCAGGTCACCAGCAACGGCTGTAGCTCCGAATTTTGCATTGTAATCATCGGCTTCAGCCTGGGTGTACATAATTCCGTCGGTTTTATATCCATAGTAGTAACCAATAGGGAAACCTTCGGCAGTGCGGGTTAAGAAACCAACTTCCGATCTGTTTGCTCCAAAAATTGGTTGTCCTTCGCCTAAAGATTCAACCGAGTTGTTATTGTAAGCAGCGTTGGCAATAAGATTATAACCAAGACCAAATGCTGTGTTTCCTTTATATCCTAACTGTAATTCCACACCTTTATTCGAAACCTCAGCAGCATTTTTTGTCTGAGGATTGCTGATACCCGTTGAAAGAGGAACCGGCACTGCAATTAATATTCCTGAGGTTTGTTTGTTGTAGAGATCCACGGAAACTGAAAGTTGGTCGTTGAAAAAGCTCGCATCCAAACCAGCACCTGTGGTTGTAGTTTCTTCCCATCTGATGGTTGGAGAAGGTATTGAATTTACTGTAGCTCCATAAATGGCACTACCCAGATCAAAATTTGTTCCCAGAGGATAAACGATGAAAGGATCGCTACCACCATAACCACCAAGATAAATGTTAGAGTTGTACAGATATGAGCTAATCTGGTCATTACCTGCTTTACCCCAGCTTCCTCTCAGTTTGAGGGTAGTTAACCAGTCTACACTTTTCAGGAAGTTTTCTTCTTTTAATTTCCATCCTAAAGCTACGGAAGGGAAGTATCCCCAGCGGTTTGAAGGAGCAAATTTGAAAGAAGCATCGGAACGGAAGTTTACTGTTAACAGATACCGATCGAGGAGAGAGTAATTGATACGGCCAAAATACGACATAGATGAGCTTTTACCGATTCCGGCTCCGGAAATTGTTGCCGGACTGCTTCCGGTAGTTACTTTACGGATTGGCATTGTTTCACCGCCATAACCAGTTCCTCTTGCTGTCAGGTCGCTCGATCCCTGCCATCTTTCGTAGTTAACACCGGCTAACAGAGATATTGAGTTATTTCCAAAAATTTTGTCGTATGTGAGGTAATTTTCAAATTTTGGATAATAGTTTAAAGAGTAGCGTTCTTCCAGATAATTTGTTTGCTGAACGCTGTTCAGATAATCTTTTTCACGCCAGTCCTGCGAATGGTTGGTGCTGAATTCATACTGGAACCTTGAGTGGAAGTATAAACCGTTGATAATCATAAGGTCGGCATACAGCTGGGTTAAAAGCTTGTAGTCAGTTCTTTCATGAAAATCGTATGCTAAAGGAATCATTGGGTTAACAGCATCGTTCAGATTGCCTTCGTTGGTAATGTTGGAGTACTTTCCGGGATTGGTCGATGTCTCGCTGAATACGCCTACATAAGGAGCCCAGCGTAATGCACCCATAATATCTCCTTCAAGTCCTTCATCCTTTACCTGACGGAATAATGTGTTATTTCCAATGGTAAGTCTTTTGCCAACTTTGCTTTCAACATTGGCTTTTAGATTGTAGCGCTCATAATTGAAATTGCCACGTGTTGAGCCCTGAGTAAAATATCCTGCAGAAAACCTGTATTTAACATTGTCGCTACCACCGCTGATATCAAAATTGTGACTCTGAGCTGAAGCGTCGCGGAAAAGTTCGTCCTGCATATTAACACGGGTATTTCTTGTAAAGGTTTCATTATCGAAAACCGAGGGCATTCCTGCCGGTTTATCCCAGTGTTTGGTGTTTTTATTGTAAGCTCCGCCCTGGATGTCATAAACCAGATCAACATAATCGCTTGCATTTAGTACATCCAGTTTTTTGCCTGGTTTGGAAATTCCGTAATACCCATCGTATGTTAAACGAGGTTTACCCGATTTTCCTTTTTTTGTGGTTATGATAATAACACCGTTTGCACCTCTTGAACCATAAATAGCAGCAGCCGAAGCATCTTTTAAAACGTCGATGCTTTCAATTTCGGATGGAGCAACCATATCCACATCACCCACAATTCCATCGATAATAGCCAATGGTGCTGTACTGTTGATGGAGGTTGTTCCTCTGATCTTTATATTCATGCCACCGCCCGGGCGACCACCGTTGCTGGCAGCAACTTCCACACCTGCAACACGTCCCTGCATCATCTGGCCTACGTTGGCAACTGAACTGTTACCCAGGTCTTTCGACTGGATTGAAGAAACAGCTCCTGTTAAGTCTTTTTTCTTTACTGTACCGTAACCTACAACAACAATCTCTTCGAGTTTGGCTACGTCCTGTACCATGGTTATGTCAATAACAGCACGGCCGTTAACTGCAATTACTTCGTTAACAAAGCCAACATATGAGAAAACGAGATTTACGTTGGGGTTTTCAACCTCCAGAGAGTATTTCCCGTTTACATCGGAAGTTGTTCCAATAGTAGTTCCTTCAACAATAATGTTTACGCCGGGTAATGGCTGATTATCTTCTGAAGAAATGATAGTTCCGGAAACTTTAAATTTCTGCGCTGCAGTTTCTGTGTTGTTGAGAGATGATGCATTAACAACTGTAAAATTTACAGTCAGTGCAATCAGGAGTAGAGCAATAGTTTTTAAAATACAAAAAAGCCTCTTTGGGGAATTTTTAGACAATAAAATCCCTAGTGCAAATTTTTTTTGCATACAATATAGTTTTAATGTTAGTAATAGTCGGCACTTAAAAGCCGACGGTTTCTAAGAAAATTGAAATTTTAATATAACGCAGGAGCGCTACATTGTGGGGAGTAAATTTGTTTACTTTTTCAACTTCATAGGCAAATAGTGGGTTTTAGTTAATAATAGTTATTAGTTTGTATGTTAAGAGTTTATTGTTATTCTTTAGCTTGTTTTATTATTATTTCTTTGGCCTTTTCGTTATATTCATACGAAATAGGGGTGGTCAACTTAATTACCTGCAGAACTTCAAAAATGCTTTTAATATTGTCGAATTTCCCTTTATATCTGTAGTTCTTAAGTTTGTCGTCTTTGATTATAATTTTAACATTGTACCATTTCTGAAGCTTGAAAGCCATCTCTTCAAACGATTCGTTATTAAAGCTAAGGCTTTGATCTTTCCATGAGGCAATGTAATCTGATTCTTCGTCGCTGATGGCTAGTTTTTTCAGTTCAATAGGTTCAACAGTCGACTTCTGATCATCTTTCTGGTTTTTTGTTATGTACATTTTCTGCTGATTTTTAAGAAAGGTCGCTTTCTCTTTTTTGTTGAGAATAACGATATCTTTTCCTTCAGCTTTTTCAGTACTTTCCAGACTAACAGTTCCCGATATTACAGTTGTTTCTATGGTTTTAAGTTCGGGGTAGCATTTAACATTAAAGCTTGTACCTAACACTTTAATAGTAATATTCTCGGCGCGAACAATAAACATTTTGGATGTATCCCTTTTAACATCAAAATAGGCTTCGCCCTGTAAACTAATTTCCCGGGATACCTGCCCGAAATCGGAAGAATACTTTAATGATGTACCGCTATTCACCCAAACTTTTGTACCATCAGGTAACCCAATTTCTTTTTTCTGCCCGTCGGAGGTTTTTATTTCGGTAAAGGTGATTTCGGTTTTCCTGTTAAAAATTTTTGAGCTGTACCGATAGGCAAAAAAACCAATGCAGGTTAAAACTGCTATAAAAGCAGCATATCTGAAAAGTTTTGTATAGGTTTTCGTCGTTGCAGTATTAAGCTCAATATTTTTATTTTTCTCCATCCTGACTTTTAAATTGTCCCATGAAGCTGATGTCTCACTTTTATTCTTTGATTGAGAAGCCATCCAGACTTCCTTCATACGAAAGAAATAGTGCTGATTTTGCATATCATCCTTTAACCAGCTTAGAAGCAGGTTTTGTTCTTCGGAGCTTGCCTCTCCAAGCAGGTGCCGTGTAATGATATCATCAATATTATAATTCAGCTTCTCCATAATCGTCTTCAATATATATGTCAATTAATAATTATTTTCTACGTACAGCTTTTTTAAAAAAAAGTTAAATAATCTTTTAAAGATTCTTTAAGAACCTTTAATGCTCTGTAAATCTGTGTCTCAACCGTCCGAACCGATACTTCCATTTTTTTAGCGATTTCCTGGCTTTTTAGTCCTTCAAATCTGCTTAACTCAAATGTAATGCGGCATTGCTCCGGTAAATCGCTAATTGTTTCCTCTATTTTTTTGCCTATTTCGTTTTCGAATAACCTTAAATGAGTTTCGTTTTCCGATCCGTAATAGTTAAGCTCAAGTTCCCTTAACTGTGCCAGTGTACTGTCACTGTGCTTTTGAACTACAATTTTATGTTTAATGGTGTTAACGCACTGGTTTCTCACCGAAGTAAAAAGATAGGCGCGAAGTGAGGTATTTATGCTGTTTTTATCTTTATTTTCCCACAAGCTAAGAAAGACCTCCTGTACAATGTCGCGTGAGGCTTCCCAATCGTTCAGAAATTTGTTGGCATATGCCACCAGAGATGGCTGATTAGCCTTGAAAAATTGTTCAAAAGCTTCAAGATTGTTGTTCCTGAACTCCTCCAGAAGCCTTTTATCATCAAGGTTTTGCATATTTTAGTGCATGGTTTAACCGGTGAATTTAAGTAAAAAAACAAAATTATTCTTCAAGGGTTTCGTAAATAATGAATACTTAAGTATTATCCACAAAAAAAGCCGGCAAAAATGGCCGGCTCTCTTGTGGTACTACTTTTAATTTTTCATTTTTTTAATTTCTTCAATGCCTGGGCTATAGCTTTTTCGGCAAGCGGTTCCATAACTTTATATCCGGCGAGGTTGGGATGCACGCCATCGTAAGTGAGCTCCGCTTTTA
>JAJYAG010000221.1 GCA_021779665.1 Bacteroidota bacterium
ATGTTTTTCAGGATACCCGGATTTCTTGTCATAAGCTTTTCCTACTTTTGTATAAATTTCTATAAGAATGGCGGGACACGAAGGACATAATCATCATCACCATGATCATGGGAACAGCCAGCGTAACTTGCTCTGGACTACGCTGCTGAATATTGTTATTACAGTTGCTGAAGTAATTGGGGGTTTATTATCCAACAGCCTTTCTCTTTTAGGCGACGCCCTGCATAATTTCAGCGATGCAGTTGCTGTTTTTATAGCATATCTTGCCAATCGGATCAGTAAACGGAAATCAACTCCCAGCAAAACTTTCGGTTACAAACGTATCGAAATTCTGGCAGCTCTTTTTAACGCGGTTGTATTGATCGTGATCTGTATCTTTCTGTTTGTGGAAGCTGTAAAGCGTTTCTCCGAACCTCAGGAAGTTAAGGGAATGCTCATGTTTGTTGTTGCTACCATAGGTTTAGTGGCCAACCTGATCGGCATGCTGCTCCTGCATAAACATGCCAACCAAAACCTCAACATAAAAGCGGCCTACCTGCATCTGCTGGGCGATACCCTTTCGTCGGTGCTGGTGATTATCAGCGGTCTGCTCATCATTTATAAGAAATGGTACTGGATTGATCCTGTAATTACAATACTTATTGGGTTATACATCCTTAAAGAAACTTACGAGATCTTGCGGCAAACCATTAACATCCTGATGCAGTTTGCTCCCGACGAGATCAATATTTTCGATATAAAGAGAGAAATTGAATTGAACCCCGAAATCGATAATGTACACCACGTCCATATCTGGTGTCTCAATGATAATCAGGTTCATTTTGAATGCCATATCGACCTAAAAGATGACCTGCTTCAAAGTGAGACGGAAAGAATCCGGGACAAATTAAAAACAATGCTGCACGATAAATTCGGTATAACGCACAGCACCATGCAGTTCGAGTTCAACTGCTGCAGCAACAAACAATTAATTCACAGATAAACTGAATATTATGGAAACTAAAACTGTTTTAGTAGAAGGAATGACCTGCAACCATTGCAAGGCCAATGTTGAGAGAGCAATTAACTCAGTTGAAGGAGTGAAGGAAACAATAGCCGATCCTGCAACCGGAATGGTTAAAATTGTTGCGGAAAACCTTGATTTAACAAAGGTAAAAGCTTCAGTTGAAAAGGTTGGATACACTTATTCGGGAGAGAAATAATTTATTTCCTCCCTAAAAGTAAATTTTCCAAAAGAAAACCAGCAAGAACGCCAACAGTATAGCTTACAAGGTCGCTCCAGAGAAATCCGAATCCCAGAACCAATCCACCGATTCTGGTCGATCGTATTGCATCTATCCAGGAAGCATGATAAATCTGGCTCAATTCTATTGCATAAGAAAAAATCAATGCTGCCGAGGCCACCCAAAATGTACTCTTTCTTTTAAAAAGAAAAGCAAACCCCCAGAACACCATCAGCGCCCAAAGAGCATCGCCCAGGTAAAGGGTTGTCCATTGTGGCAACAAATCACTGAACCGCCGGGAAGCGAGTCCGGTTATTACGGTTAACATCAGAAGTGAAAAGTAAAGAAGTCGGTTGCGGTTCATAATCATTAATCAGGAAGCCTAAAAATACAATAATCCAAAAAATAATGGTACTTTTTGGGGGTTCTTACTTTGGCTCTCATCAAAGAATCAGAACTTAAAAAACTCACCAATGAACAAGTTAACAGGAATTGTTTGCGCCATTATAATTTTTGGTTCAATAAGTTTAAAAGCTCAGGATTACGATTACGACGCAAGTTGGGACTCAATTCAGCAGCTCGAGGACAAAGGTTTGCCTAAATCGTCGGTTATAATAGCCAATGAGATATTTGAAACTGCCAGAATCCAGAAGAATTACCAGCAGTTTGTCAAATCTTTCATCTATAAAATGAAGTATAAGTCCATTCTCGACTTCGAAAACTTTGCATTTAGTCTTGATTATGCCGAAAAAATGGCCGATTCGGTAAGTTCTCCGGCAAAGCAAATTTTGCATTCGATGCTTGGAGAAATGTATTGGTGGTACTTTCAGAATAACCGCTACAGATTCTATAACAGAACTAAGACTGTAAATTTTGTTCCGGGCGATATCAGTACCTGGGACCTAAACCGTATTGTTTCCCGGATGCTGCACCACTATAATCTTTCGGTTCAGGATATTGAATTAAAAAATCTGCCTGTTACTGATTATGAGGAAATTCTGGATTACGATACCGACGAAACCATCGAATCGGAATTATCTCTTTACGACTTTCTGGCCCTGAAAGCCGTGAGGTTCTACATGACCAACGAACCCGGAATTGCAAAGCCGGTGAATGCTTTTTCAATAAATAGAGAAGAATTCTTTTTACCCGCTGATTCTTTTGCGAAGATTAAGATCCAAACTCACGATACCACTGACTTTTCATATTCGGCGCTGGTAATTTTACAGGAACTGATTAAGCAGCACCTGAACGATTCTATCCCCGATTTGCTTGTAGAAGCAGATATAAATCGGTTAACACTTTTGAATCAGAAATCAATTCTGGCGAACAAAGCAGAGTTGTATCTCAAAGGCTGCCTGCACTTTCTGGAAAAAAGAAGTAACGGTTTTGATTGTTTCGCCAAGGTTGGTCTTGCTATTGCCGAAGTTCTATACCAAAACGGGGAAAGCTACAATCCAAGGCTTTCTGAAAATAATAAATGGGAAAAGAAGAAGGCATATGACCTGTGCCTGGAAGTTGAAAGAAATCTTACCTCAGGGTCGCGACAAATCCGGCAATTCAAACAAAAAATTTTAAGCAAAAGCCTGGAAATAACTCTTGAGAAAGAAAACCTACCGGACGAGCCGTTCAGGGCGCTGGTATCGTACCGGAACGTGGACACCTTGCATGTACGAATCGTGAAAACAAATTACCAGGAATACGAAAAACTTCTGAAGGAATACACTACTCAGAGAATAGAATCGCACATTGAATTCAATGCCTTTATAATTAATTTCTTAAGGAAGAAAGACTTTGAGGAGCAATTCACAGCTGTTTTACCAAACGACCATGACTATCAAACTCACCATACCGAAATAAAGTTACCAGCTTTGGAAAAAGGATTATATTTTATTCTGACGGGAACAAGCTCAGATTTTGATTATGAACAACATTCGGTAAACTTCGGAACCACCGCCATTACAAATATCAGCTACATAAACCGGCGAAATGCCGGCGGAAGCATGGATGTTTACGTACTGAACCGTAAAACCGGCGAACCAATGGAAGGCGTTAAAGTCAGGTACATGACCCAAACCAACTACGACAGAAATACGGATATAAAACTTCTGGAAGAGTTTGTTTCAAAGAAGAACGAGCCAATCCACCTAACAACCAAAAGTAATTATGGCCCCGGATGGTTGGATTTCTCCATTGGAAACGACGTTTGGAGTTCACGAAATATGGATCAGATCTATAATCCGGGAAACTTTTATAGCTATGGAGACTATTTTCATAAAAGGGAAATTAGAACCCGAACCTTCTTCTTTACCGACAGATCCATTTACCGACCTGGTCAAGCTGTTTATTTCAAGGGTATTATGATTGATACTGATGGTAATAAAAAATCATCACTATGCATTGGAAAAAAATCAACCGTTGAATTTTTCAACGCAAATCATCAGAAGATATCGGAGGTGGACGTGATCACAAATGAATATGGCTCTTTTAGCGGATCGTTTGTTGCTCCTACCGGAGTTTTAAACGGAATAATGTATATAACGGATGATTATGGTCGCATCAGTATCTCGGTTGAAGATTATAAACGCCCTAAGTTCGAAGTGAAGTACGATACCCTGAAAGCCAGCTACAAACTTGGGCAGAATGTATCAGTAAAAGGTTATGCAAAAGCATATTCAGGAGCAAAAATCGACAATGCCAAAGTTCAATACCGGGTAGTGCGCAAGCTCCGGTACAACTGGTGGTATAGCTACTGGTGGATGCCACGGCCGGTTTCGGAGGATAATGAAATTACAAACGGAACGCTTACTACTGACGAACAAGGCGCTTTCGATATAACTTTCGAAGCCATTCCCGACGAAGATATCTCTCCGTCATCCAATCCTGTTTTTACGTTTGAAGTTTACGCCGATGTTACCGACATCAACGGAGAAACACACAGCGCAACCAAGCGGATTAACGCAGGTTACAAAGCACTGATGATCAATACGGATATCCCCGAAAATGTTGAACAAAGCGAAATGAATAATTTCAAACTGATCACCAGCAATCAAAACGGCGATTTTGTAAAAGCCACAGGAAAGATAAGCGTTCAGAGGCTTGTAAGTCCAAAAGCTGCCTACCGTGAGCGTTTCTGGGAAAAGCCCGATATGTATACAATGACCGAAACGGAATACCACTTACTTTTCCCGAACGACCAGTACAGCGACGAACTGAACCCCACCACCTGGAAACAGGAGAAGGTTGTACTATCCACGAATTTCAATACCGGTATCTCCAAAACCTTAAACTTTCCCGACCTGAAAAAATGGAAGACAGGGATGTACAAACTCCTTATCGAATCGCGCGATACTTTCGGAGAGCCGGTAACCCACATCCAATACTTTACCCTGTTTAACAAGGAAGCTAATGATCTGCCCTATCCAAAGGATAATTTGTTCATCCCAATAAAAAGTCAATGCGAACCTGGCGAAAAGGCTGAATTTTTGACCGGTTCCGGGATCGATGGTAAATTTCATGCCCTTTATGAAGTTGAACTTGACCGTGAAATTGTAAAACGAGAGTGGATAAGTACAGCCAATAAGCAAAAGACTTTCTTAGAGACGATAACCGAGGAACACAGGGGAAATATAGGCATTAACTTTGTTTATGTGCGGAACAACCGCCTTTACCAAAACAGTATGACGGTAGTGGTGCCATTTTCGAATAAAAAGCTCGATCTCGCCTTCGAAACTTTCAGAAACAAGTTACAACCCGGTGAAAAAGAAAGCTGGAAACTGAAAATCAGAGGCAAGGATGGGGAAAAAGTAGCTTCCGAAATGGTTGCCACGCTTTACGATGCTTCGCTCGACGCTTTTAAACCTCATGGATATTTCCTGAACTTATACCCATATTATACTCCATCCTTGACATGGGGAACCATTAATACATTCAGGAGCGAGGACTTGCAGCATTTCAGCAGAAAAAGCAGTTGGTTCAACACTGCCTTTTCTCCAAATAGTTACAGTTTCAATTGGTTTGGCTTTGGGTATAATATGCCGTTAAGTTCGCATTATTACAAAAATGCAATCAGCTCTCACCATAAATCAACATTTACAATTATCTCTTCTACTGCACAAAAGGGTACCCGCGTCAAAGGTGTGGTATTGGATGCAAGCGATGATTCACCGTTGCCGGGGGTAAATATTGTGATTCGGGGAACTACCCAGGGCACAATTTCGGACATAAATGGGAAATTTGAAATCTCTTCTGAATCGGATACCCTTGAAATTCAACTGTCGTATATCGGATACATTACTCACGATATACCCCTTGATGGCAAAGGCGCCGTAAATCTCATCGTAAAACTTGCCCCCGATATTCGGTCTCTGGAGGAAGTCGTTGTAGTTGGTTATGGTGTTCAGAAAAAGGCAGAATTGACAGGCAGTGTTGTATCAGTGTCGGATCAATTACAGGGGAGAGTGGCCGGTATTGCAACCATTTCAGCAGAAGAACCTCCTCAACCGGAAGAAAAAATTGACCTTTCAACCGTGCAGGCACGTACCAACCTCAACGAAACAGCGTTCTTCTATCCTCATCTGCAAACCGATGAAAACGGCGATGTGACCATCAACTTTACAATTCCCGAAGCGCTTACCCGATGGAAAATGCTGGGTTTGGTCCATAGCAAAGATTTAAAAACGGGTACAATTCAAAATGAATTGGTTACCCAGAAAGATTTAATGGTTGTTCCAAACGCTCCCCGGTTCTTACGTGAAAACGATACCATTATCTTTACTGCCAAAATAACTTCGCTCGCTGATAACAATCTGAACGGCTTTGCACAACTCATGCTTTTTGATGCAACCACCATGAAGCCCGTCGATTCTTTAATGAACAACACGAATGCACAAAAGGCATTTCAGGTTGAAAAGGGCAAAAGTATCAACCTGAGCTGGAACCTGATAATTCCCCAGGGAATTCAGGCAGTGACTTACCGGGTGGTGGCTAAAGCAAGGAATTTCAGCGATGGAGAGGAATCGGCATTACCTGTACTCACTAACCGTATGCTGGTGACCGAAACCATGCCCCTAAATGTGAAAGGCAATCAAACCAAAACTTTTACAATGGATAAGCTTTTTGAGAATAAATCGACTACTCTTACAAGCCATAAACTTACACTGGAATTTACTTCGAATCCGGCGTGGTATGCCATCCAGGCGTTGCCTTATCTGATGGAATACCCTTACGAATGTGCCGAGCAGACCTTCAGCAGGTTTTATGCAAACAGCATTGCCTCGCATATTGTGAACTCGAGTCCGCGTATCAAACAGGTATTCGACTCCTGGAAAAATATCACGCCCGATGCCTTGCTCTCGAACCTGGAAAAAAACCAGGAACTCAAAAGTTTATTGCTGGAGGAAACTCCGTGGGTAATGAATGCAAAGAGTGAAGCAGCCCGCAAGCAAAATGTGGCTCTGTTGTTCGATCTCAATAAAATGTCGGCTGAGATTGATAAAGCCCTGCAAAAAATTAAAAAGCAACAACTTCCAAGCGGAGCCTGGAGCTGGTTCGAAGGAATGATGGAAGACAGGTACATAACCCAGCACATTGTTTGCGGCATGGGTAAACTCGATCATCTGGAAGTTTCGGAAGTCCGTAAAAATCAGGAGATCCTGAAAATGGTAACCGCGGCTATAAATTACCTCGACAGAATGCTGGTTAACGATTATGAAAACCTTTTGCGACTTAGTAGGGAAGGAAGAATAGATCTGTCGGACAATCATCTTCATTACTCTCAAATTCATTATTTATATGCCCGAAGTTTCTTCAAAGATGCTGAAATGAATGACGCATGCAAAACTGCGATGAACTATTACCTCTCACAGGCACGTAAATACTGGCTTTCACAAAGCATTTACATGCAGGGGATGTTGTCGCTGGCACTCCACCGCAATGGCGATACAATCACTTCAGCAAAAATCCTGAAATCACTGAAAGAACATGCCAGAACTTCGGATGAGATGGGAATGTACTGGGGCACCGAAACCGGCTGGTATTGGTATCAGGCTCCAATCGAAACTCAGGCCATGATGATAGAAGCGTTTGATGAGGTATTGAATGATCAGGCTTCAGTGAACGAAATGAAAGTGTGGCTCCTGAAACAAAAGCAAACACAGGATTGGAAAACTACCCGGGCAACTGTTGAAGCCTGTTATGCTCTTTTATTGCGCGGCACTAATTTGCTTGAAAATAATCAGCCTGTCGAAATTAAAGTCGGAGACCAGATAGTGGACCCCGCAAAAATTCCGGATGTAAAGGTTGAAGCTGGTACAGGATATTTCAAAACTTCGTGGAACGGAGGCGACATTAAACCTGAAATGGGAAAAGTTACACTGACCAAAAAGGATAACGGAGTGAGCTGGGGAGCTTTGTACTGGCAATATTTTGAACAGCTCGATAAAATTACTCCTGCTGAAACTCCTCTTAAACTTAAAAAGCAATTGTTTGTGGAACGCATCACCAACGCTGGTCCGGTGATAGAACCTGTAACTGATTCAACCATGTTAAAACCGGGCGATCTCATCAAAGTCCGCATTGAACTCAGGGTTGACCGCACCATGGAATATGTTCACATGAAAGACATGCGGGCAGCCGGACTGGAACCTGTGAATGTAATTTCGCGCTACAAATACCAGGATGGACTGGGTTATTACGAAAGTACCCGCGATGCGGCCACCAACTTCTTCTTTGGCTGGCTTCCCAAGGGAACTTACGTTTTCGAATACCCGCTCAGGGTGACACATTACGGAAATTTCTCGAACGGAATTACAACCATTCAATGTATGTATGCCCCGGAATTTGCAAGCCATTCGGAAGGTGTGCGATTATTGGTAAAGGAAAAATCCCAACATGATTAAAAAGTAATTCACCTCTAACCACAGAGAAATACAGGAGTTAACCAACTTGTATTTCTCTGTGGTTCTCTGTGAAAACCTCTGTGGCCCTCTGTGTAACCTTCATTATAAACAGATCAAACTTTTTATCTGCTTTTTTCAGGTCTTTTTACTTTGTTCCAAATAAAAAGTATTTTTGCAGCTTCAAAAATTTAAAAACAAAATATTTAACAAATCATGGAGCTTAAAAACCGCATGTTGCTTATGATCCTCGATGGATGGGGAATCGGCAACAAAACCAAATCGGACGTTATATATACAGCAAAAACTCCCAACATGGACAGGCTGATGAAGACCTATCCTACCTCTCAGCTTTTAACCAGCGGTCGCAACGTTGGTTTGCCCGACGGTGTTATGGGAAACTCGGAAGTTGGTCACCTCAACATTGGTGCCGGCCGCGTATTATATCAGGATTTAGTAAAGATTAACCTTGCTTGTGAAGATGGTTCTATCGCCAAAAACGAAGCCATTGTAAAAGCTTTTACTTATGCTAAGGAAAACAACAAGGCTGTTCACTTTATCGGTCTCATTTCCGACGGCGGCGTTCATTCCATGGACACACACCTTTACAAACTCTGCGATGTAACCAAAGATTACGGTCTGGACAAAGTTTATATCCACGCAATCACCGACGGTCGCGATACCGATCCTAAGAGCGGTTTGGGCTACATGACAAACCTTGTTAATCACTTAAAAACTTCGAACGGTAAAATTGCCTCTTTAATTGGCCGTTATTACGGAATGGACCGCGACAAACGCTGGGAACGCGTTCGCGAAGCTTACGATCTTTACATCAACGCAAAAGGAAATCAGGCTACCGATGTACTCGATGCCATTCAGAAATCGTACGCTGCCGATGTTACCGACGAATTTATAAAACCTGTGGTGATTACCGAAAACGGAAAACCAATGGCCACCATTCAGGAAAACGATGTGGTGATCTGCTTCAACTATCGCACCGACCGCCTCCGCGAAACAACCGTTGTGCTTACACAAAAGGATATGCCCGAATACGGTATGAAAACCCTGCCGCTGCAATATTACACCATGACCCGCTACGACGACTCATTCAAGGGTGTGAACATTATTTTCGATAAAGACAATGTTAACCTCACTTTGGGAGAAGTAGTTGCTAATAATGGTTTCAAACAGATCCGCATTGCCGAAACTGAAAAGTATGCTCATGTTACGTTCTTTTTCTCAGGTGGCCGCGAATCCGAGTTCCCGGGTGAAAAACGCATTCTGGTAAACTCACCAAAGGTTGCAACCTACGATTTAAAACCTGAGATGAGCGCCATTGAAGTTAAAGATTTGCTTCTTCCCGAACTTAAAAAACAGGAAGCCGGCTTTATCTGTCTCAATTTTGCAAACTGCGACATGGTGGGTCATACCGGTATTTATGAAGCAATTACCAAAGCTGTTGAAACAGTCGACACCTGCGTGGGCGAAGTAGTTGAAACCGCCCAAGCCAATGGTTACAGCGTAATGATCATTGCCGACCACGGTAATGCCGATTATGCTGTTAACGATGATGGTTCCATGAATACAGCGCATTCGCTCAATCCGGTTCCCTGCATCCTGGTGAACAACGATTACAAAGCAATCCGCGATGGCAAACTCGCCGATGTAGCTCCAACCCTTTTAACTGTAATGGGATTACCTGTTCCTGCCGAAATGACCGGTAAGGTGTTGGTATAAAGTAGAATTTTCAGAAGCAAGGCTTTTTAAAAAAGCTTTGCTTCTAATTTAACCCTCAAATCGGCGATTTTCTTCTGCCGTTCGAGAGAA
>JAJYAG010000222.1 GCA_021779665.1 Bacteroidota bacterium
TTAAAACTTTTTATAGGTTTTACCTTTGACCAAAAGGAAGTTAACGCAACATATGGAGTCTCTTTTTCAACCAATTTACATTATAAGAAAGAGTACTACAAATCTAACGGTCACCAAAAAAGTCTTTAACGGCGGAAACGCGGTCCGTCTCCTTCGTCGACTTCCCTTGAACGGCCCGCCGTCAGCAAGGAATTAGTATTAAGGCTTCGCCATGCTTTGATCAAAGGATGGTTGCTAGAAAGCAATATTCCTTTTTAGTTATAGGTCCTAAACACCTGTAAAAAATAAGTTTTAAAAAAAACCTATTAAATTCAACTAACCTTAATAGAATTAAAGCACACGCTGAAATTTAACCTTATTACCAGATTTTTATAAATTTAAATATTGAATGCTTTTAAATTAATAATTATTTGAACACGATTATTCATAACCAATCTCATTCACAATCAGCTCTCCACCAGCGATAATCGAGGCATGTTTGATGGAATAACCCTCCACAGGAGCGCCATTTAACCGGTAAAACTCCGAAGGTTTTACAACCGGATTTTTCGAGTATTTAATAATGAAAGGACTGGCTGTTTTTGAGGGTTTGATGGTGATTTCGTCAAACGCCGGAACGCCAAGCACATATTCAGGGTTTCCGGGGCACACCGGGTAAAAGCCCATCATGGAGCATACGAGCCAGGCCGACATCTGTCCCGCGTCCTCGTTGCCGCTCAAACCACCGGGACCGGTGCCATATTCTTCGGCAACAGTTCTGCGAACCCATTCATGGGTTTTGGCGAAATTGCCAGCCATAGAAAACAGGTAAATGGCCTGATGATCGGTTTCGTTTCCATGCCAGTAATGACCTCCGTCGAAGAATTCGTTCAGGCGTTTCAAAAAGGGCTCCTTCCCACCGTAGAGGCTGATTAACCCCGGGATATCGTGCGGCACATACCATGTATACTGAAATGGAGTTCCCTCGCAGATAAACCTGGCTTTCGAAAACGGGTCAAAAGGTTCTACCCAGCTGCCATTGGCATATCGGCCACGGACATATCCTGTTTGTGTGTCGAAAACATTGCGGTAATTCTGCGAACGTTTCATTAGCTGATCATAATCGCTCGTTTTTCCAATTGCCTTTGCAAATTGCGAAAGGGCATAATCATCGAGGGCATACTCCAGTGTTCTCGACACCTGTTCGCGTTTGTGGAAAGCTTCCCAAACGCTGTCCTCGAGCGGTATGTAGCCATACTTTATATAGCTTTCGAGGGCACGTCGGCCTTTGCCATCTTTGTATTCTTCGGGTGATGCGGTTTCGAAAGCATTCTTCCGCATGTAGCGGAATGCCTTCCCGGTATCAAAATCCTTGATGCCGCGCATGTAAGCATCGGCAATCATGGTGCTTACATGGTCGCCAATCATGGCTGCGGTGTAACTTCCCCAGGCAGGAAAGATCGGCATCCAGCCACCCTGTTCAGCTTTAGCAACGAGTGACTTTACCATATGAAGGCTGCGTTCGGGTTCCAGAATTGTCATGAGCGGATGCAACGCCCGATAGGTGTCCCACATCGAAAAGTCGTCGTAATAGTCGAAACCAACGGCTTTATGAATAAGCGTGTCCTGGGCAAAACCCTGGTAGTTGCCGTCCACATCACTTGCAATCCGCGGAAGCTGATAACAATGGTACAAGGCCGTATAAAATTTTACCTTATCATCTTTCGAATTGCCTTTCACCTGCACTTTCCCGAGTGTCTGATTCCAGTAGTCTTCCGTTTCCTTGCGAAGCTGTGCAAAATTCCAATGCGGAATTTCCGTCTGAAGGTTTTTACGGGCAGCTTCGATGCTTGTGAAGGAAGTTCCGGTTTTCACCTGTACAACCTTTTCTTTTCCAAAGCTTACGATTATCTGTTGCGGATTTCCGGGAACGGGAATGGTCTTAAACGACTTGTCGAACTTGATGACAAAATATCCGCTAAAACCTGCGGACTTCCCCCAACCCTGGTAAATGCGGTGAACAGGGTTGAAGCCGACAATTTCGTTATTCTTTTTGTCGAACCAGATTTTTCCCATCTTTTCGTCGCTGTTAGCACGAATGTAGATGCATGAGTTATCCTTTCCCGGAAAGGAAACTTTTAACATTCCGGAACGCACGTGAGCAGTGAGTTCGGTTTTGATGTCAAATCTTTCGAGGAGCAGACTGTAATATGCCGGCGAAGCGGTTTCGGTGGTATGGTTGAATTCCGATACCGGGTTTTTAACGGTGTCGGGATTTGCTGCGGCGAAAGGCATCAGGGTAACACTACCGTAATCCTGGGTGCAGCTGCCGCTCATCCAGTGCGTTCCCCGGAAACCGGTAATGAGTTTATCGTTGTAGTAATAGGGCGAAACGCATTTGTCCTCGGTAGTGCGGGTCTCGGGAGTCCACTGCGTCATCCCGAAAGGGCGGCCAACACCCGGAAAGTTCTGACCCTTAAGCTCCGAACCTGCTTCGCTGTGTTTACGGGCACTTTCGGTAGTAGCCGGTGCTGTACCAATCAAAGGGTCGACAAACTGGATGGGTGTTTGGGCAAACAAAGCGTTTGGCAGCAGTAACAAAAGGAAGAAGAGTTTCATCTATAAACTTTAAAATTATATGTCTAAGATACTTGTTTTATCCGAAATTAGTAACCTCCATTTATGCAAACAGCCCCGGAAGTTAATTCCTGGGCTGTTTGCTTCATCCTTGTTCAATAGAAATTCTACTTTCCTGTCAGGTTTTTAATTAACCACTGCTTCGATTTTTCATTCTGCTCGGGATAGGTCCAATGACCAGTCTCCTGAACCAGAAACAAGGATTTTGGAGCTGTTATCACATTATAAGCCGAATACATGGAAGTTGGCGGGCAGGTTACATCGTTGTAGCCCCAGGAATAAAAGCCCGGAACTTTCACATATTTGGCAAAGTTCACCACATCGTAATACTTGGAAGTTTCAATTTTATCTTTTTTGTTATTGAACGCTTTGTTATAGCTGTTGAACATGTGAGGCCAGCCTCCTGCACGGTTGTTCAGGTATCCGGTAAGATCGCAAAGCGCAGGATAAAATGCCGAAAGATATTTTACCCGACTGTCCAGTCCGGCAGTTACAATGGAAAGGGCTCCACCCTGACTACCTCCGTTAACGGCAAGTGTTTTGCCATCGAACTCGGGTAAGGAGAAAATAAAATCGATGGACCTTACACAACCCATGTATACGCGCTTATAGTAATAGCGGTCCTTATCGTCGAGGTTGAAAAAGGGATAGCCATCAAGAGTGGTTTTTCCCAGATCGTTATAAACACCCTGATCCATTGTTACAGGAATGCCGTGAATGCCTATTTCGAATACGATAATACCATTTTCGGCCATGGCCACATCGCCATAATAAGGACGAACACCGGCGCCGGGAACTTTCAGCAGCGCAGGGTATTTGCCCTCTTTTTTCGGAACGCATAAAATGCCGTAAAGACGCATCCCAAATTTGTAATTCTGAATGCTGGTATGGTAAACATTTACCTTTTCGGTGCAGCGGTCGGGTAAAAGCGTGAGCTTAACATCCATGGGTACTTTGGCAAGTTCTGCTTTGGCATTATCCCAGAAAGTTTTGAAGTCGGCAGGCTCCTCGGTGGTCGGTTTAATAGTTTCGGGCGAAAAACCGGCTGTAGCAAGGCCCTCGTATTTATTGCCGTCGAAAAAAGCCGTTACTTTGCAACGAATAAAACCACCGGTTTGCATGGTACCACCATCAATCACATATTCATCACTTTTCAGTTGGAGCGAATCAGTCTTTGCAGGAGGCATCATCTCTGGTCCCACTTCGTAACGTATCACCGCATTTTTAACAACTTCGCTGTTTTTTAAAACCGTAACTTTAAACTTTGCCTTTTCACCAATGGTATAGGTCCAGTCGGCATGGTCGGGAGCCACCATCACTTTTACAAACTTTTCGACCGGCTGAGCCAGTACTTCGGGCAGATTTAACCAGCCAACTATGAGAAGACTTACAATAAATAATGACTTGATTTTCATAACTATGATTTTATTATTTTCACTTGATTTCAAAACTACCTTTTGTTATTTCGCTGTCCTTATATCCATAACGAACTGCCTTTAACTGAATATTGTATTTGCCTGGTTTGAGATGTAAGGCTCCATTATAAAGCAACCATTGTGGCTTAGCCGACTCATCGAAGCTGTAAACTATGGATGCTCCATGCGTGGGACAATAAAAAGCCAGCGTCATAGGCGAGGAATAGGTCCCACCGGTTTTATAGTTTTTCGAGCCGCGATCTTCGGGAGCATTTACAATAAAGTACGGCGCATCGGTAACCGGCTGCTTGCCGCCTGGCCACATCATCTCAACCATTTCTGGTTCATTCATGCGACCAAGGTCGTTGGTTTCAACGGCCCACTTATCCTGTGCCTGGCGCATCTTTTCCAGCACGGGTTTCAGTTTTGGATCTCTGGCAAGGTTGTGTATCTGGTATGGATCGGCTTTTACATCGTAGATCTCTTCGGGAGGACGGCTAGCGGCCATCCAGCTTTTTTGAGCCGCATCCAGCTTTCCTTCGGCATCAAGCCGCATCATTTCCTGCATAATGGGCATTTTATTCAGGTAGGGAACCCAGATATTAAAAGGCTCATTCGGGTAAAAATTCCGGATATAAAGGTAATCCTTCGACCGCACTGACCGGATCATGTCATATGATTCGTCCACCCTGTCGCGGGTGCCAAATACAAGCTCGCGGGGTTTGCCGGTTTGTCCTCCCAAAAAGGGTATCCCCTGCATGTGGACCGGAACCTCAACCTTTGCAAGCGATAAAACCGTAGGTCCAAAGTCGATGGAGCTGATCATGCGGTCGTCGACCGAACCCGGGCTGAGTACTCCCGGCCAGCGGATCACCAGGGGTATCTTCAGGCCCGAATCGTATAACCATCTTTTGGCCCGTGGCAATCCATCGCCATGATCGCCCCAGAAAAACACAACGGTGTTATTGGCGACTCCTTCGGCCTCGAGTTCTTTCAGCAAAGCTCCCACTACCGAATCCAGCCTTGCAACATTATCATACTGCTTTGCCAGGTTCTTACGCACAATCTCGTTATCGGGATAATAAGGCGGTACCTTTATTTTGCTGATATCGGTTTTCACATTGCTGATATCCCAGTTTTGGCTTTCGTGTGTTCCCAGATGGTTGAAAACAGCGAAGAAAGGTTGGTTTTTATCGGGACGGTTTTTATAATGAGCCGTTTTGCTGCAATCGTCCCAGATACTGGCGGGAACGGGATCCTTTGCAAACTGGTAATCGGTTTTTGAGTTGTTTGTGCAATAGTATCCCGAAGCTCTAAGATATTCGGTGAAAGCTTTTACATAATGGGGCGGAACGGCAGTAAACTCAACAGGGTTATTCACCGAGCGCCTGTACGAAGTAGTGCGCATGTGCATACAGCCAATGGAGGTCTGATACATCCCTGTGATTATTCCCGCGCGGCAGGGAGCACTTATGGCGGCTGTGGTAAATACATTCGTATACATTGCTCCCTGCGATGCAAGCCGGTCGATATTGGGAGTGTTGGCAACTTTATCGCCATAACAGCCCATGTGAGGACCCAGGTCCTCGGTAGAGATCCACAGAATATTCGGACGGACGGGCTTTGAAGTCTTCGGATTGCCTGGGTTCTGACCTTGTAAAGGCAGTACCGATGCTAGTGCAACAGGAAGAAATCCGGCAAATTTTTTCAATGGCAGTTCTTTCATCTGGTTAAGTTTAGTAGTTGTTTTAGCAAAAATAAAGTTTGAAAAAAGAAATTTCTAATGTTACTACAAAAGATTGATGTATCCGGGCAGGAAACATGAAGGAGCCTCCACCACAAAGCGGAGACTCTATTTCATTCCTGCTGCATCCGGGAGATCCTATTTTTTAGGTTTTGGCAGAAACGTCTTTGTAATTTCATCATTATCCTTCATCAACAACCTGATGGAATCGAGTTTATGATGCAGCGTTTTTCTGATTACGGCATATTCCGGCGCATTGTAAACGTTCTTCATCTCTTTCGGATCGGCTTTGATATCGTAAAGTTCCCATTCGTCGATGTCGTAATAGTAATGAATAAGCTTGTACTGGCTGGTGCTGATTCCATAATGACGTTTAACACTATGAACTCCCGGATATTCATAATAATGATAGTAGTGCTCTTTACGCCAGTCGGCAGGTGTTTCGCCTTTTAAAACCGGCCTCAGGCTGGCACCCTGCATATCGGCAGGAATAACAACTCCGGCAGCATCGAGGAAGGTTTCGGCAAAATCGAGGTTCGAAACCAGATCGTTGTTCACGCTTCCCGGCTTTGTGACTCCCGGCCAGGAAAACAGCAACGGAGTTCGGTACGATTCGTCGTGCATAAACCTCTTGTCGAACCATCCATGCTCACCCAGGTAAAAACCCTGATCGGCAGTATATACCACAATGGTATTCTTATCCAATCCGTTTTTTTTCAGAAAGTCCAGTACCCGTCCGACACTCTCATCCACGCTCTGGATACAGGCCAGGTAATCGTTCATATAGCGGTTATATTTCCACTTAACAAGGTCTTTCCCCTGCGGGTTTTTAGCAATGAAATCCTTTTTGATTGAGTCATAAACAGCATTCCACGCGGCACGTTGCTGAGCATTCATCCGGCCGTATGTGTTCTTCCAGGGAGCGGAGGTGGTGTCTTCCCACATTTTGAGGTCAGCTTCGATGCGCATGGTTTGGGCAATGGTCATGTCCTGGGTTTTGGCTGCTGTCCCTCGGCCGCTGTAATCGTCGAAAAGGGTTTCGGGTAACGGAAAATCAACTCCTTTAAAGCGGTTGAGATATTTCAGGTTAGGTTCCCACTCGCGGTGAGGAGCTTTATGATGCATCATCAGCATAAAAGGCTTGCCGCTTTTGGAAGCATCTTTGAGCCAAGCCAGCGATTTTTCGGTGATGATATCGGTAACATACCCTTGTTCCTGATATTTACCTGAGGCATTGATAAAATCGGGGTTGTAATAGTGGCCCTGTCCGGGCAGTATATCCCAGTAATTAAATCCCTGAGGGTTTGAACCGAGATGCCATTTGCCAATCATTGCCGTTTGATAACCGGCTTGTTGCAATAGTTTTGGAAACGTCTGCTGATCACCGTTGAAGTTGGGTCTTTCGTTAGAAACAAAGCCATTGAGGTGACTGTATTTACCTGTCAGGATGGTTGCCCGCGAAGGGCCGCTGATAGAATTGGTAACCAGGCAGCGGTCGAAACGCATTCCTGCATTGGCAATGCGATCGATGTTCGGTGTTGGAGCCACATCCTTAAGACGGTCGCCATAAGCACTGATAGCCTGGTATGCATGGTCATCAGACATAATGAAGATGATATTGGGCTTTTCCGCCGGCTTACTTTTTGTGGCACACGAAACCGATATCATCCCGCTTCCCGCAAAGGAAGCAAGTAAAAAATTGGTAGTTAATTTTGTTCTCATATCGTTATTTTCAAGACGTTTCAATTTCTGTTGTTATCCAGGCTTTCTTTGGAGACCACACCAATTCTGGCAGCATGCTTTTCGTAAAGCGAAATCAGGTAACCTGCAATTGCCGATTCCTTATCTATCAGATCATCCAGTTCAGCACGATCGGATTTCATGTTGTAGAGTTCCCATTTCATGAACTTCTTGTTTGCATAATCGTACTGCGACACCAGTTTCCAGTTGTCCAGCCTTAAAGCACGATTACCTTCATGTTCCCAAAACAACGGATTCTTTCGTTTTAACTTTTTCCCTTCCAAAGCTGCACGAAGAGAAATACCTTCCATAGCATGAACCTTGTTACCATTAAAAGTAGATGGATACCGCCCTTTGGCATAATCGAGCAGCGTTGGCATGATATCTATAATATGCCCCGGTTCTCTGACGATACGTCCACCTTTGATGCTTCCGGGAAAATGAACAATAAAAGGTGTTGAAATCCCACCTTCGTGCACCCAGTGTTTGTGCAACCGGAAAGGTGTATTGCTGACATTTGCCCAGGGATATTCATAAGCGTCGAACGAATCGGGATTACCTGTTTCGCCGGTTGTACGTATATAGTTGCCCTTGTTTTTGGTACCCTCGTGACAACCACCATTATCCGAAAGGAAAATAATCATGGTATTCTCCAGTTCTCCCATTTCCTGAAGTTTATCAATAACGCGCCCGATGTTCTGGTCGAGGCGGTGGATCATGGCTGCATAAACCGCCATTCTAAGGTCCCACATTTTTTTCTCTTCTACACTCAGAGTTTCCCATGCAGGAACGCGTTCGTCGCGGGGGGACAACTGCACCGAAGCATCGAGAATGCCCAGCTTTTTCATACGCTCAAACCGTTCCTTGCGGAGTTCGTCCCAGCCTTTCATATAAGTTCCGCGGTACCTTTCAATATCGTTTGGAAGTGCGTGCAGCGGCCAGTGAGGCGCCGTAAAGGCCAGATACATAAAAAACGGATCTTTTTTCGGTGTTTCCTCATCGAGAAAATCAAGCGCATGATCTGCAATTGCATTGGTCATGTAAAACCCGTCTTCCGGGAAAAAAGGCGAATCGTCGAGCATCATTTTCGGGGCCTTCTGGTTGTTCCGGTAAGGGATCAGCTGAAAGTAGCTGCTTGCACCGTCGATTAATCCAAAATACCTGTCGAAGCCACGCTTGCGCGGAAGTGTTTCCGGCTTGTCGCCCACATGCCATTTGCCCGACATGTAAGTGTTATAACCGTTTACTTTCATTGCTTCGCCCAGCGTTACACATTGGGTATTGAGATACCCCTGATAGGCGGGATATCCCAGATCGCCAACCATATCGCCCACACCTGCCTGGTGCTGATAAAGTCCGGTGAGCAGAGAAGCCCGTGTAGGACAGCTTCGCGAAGCATTATAGAACTGGGTGAACCTGACACCGTTATTAGCCAACCTATCGATATTTGGGGTTGAAATTTCAGAGCCAAAGCATCCGATATCGGAATAGCCCATATCGTCGGCAAGGATAACAATGATGTTAGGTTTTTTGGGGCTGCTCTGTGCCATTCCTGCCTGGCCATGCACACAAAAAGCTGCCAGTGATAAGCCCGCCATGCGGCTGAATGTTTTTACTCTCATTTTTTATATCGTTTTATAACGAAGGTTTAAATAACACATGATTACTTAAGAATTAGTCAGCATGAAGTTTTGCTGTTGTTTCAACTGTGAACTTTTCTGTTCAAACTCATTTCTCATTTTCGTGAGGATTTTCTCATAACCCGCTTTTTTGGCAAGATTATTAATTTCCTGAGGGTCCTTTACAAGATCATAGAGCTCTTCATGTTCTTTGTCGTTCCGGTAACGAAAATATTTCCATTTTTTAGTCCGCAGACCTTCACTCGGGGCAATAATTTTGGTTTCCCAAAGGTGTTCACAAATAAAGTCCTTTCTGTCCTTCAGGGGGTTTTTGCCTGAACAAAAACCGGCCAAACTTTTGCCCTGCCAAAAATTGGAAACAGAAACTGCAGTGATTTCAGCAATAGTGGGAGCAATATCTATATTCAACGCCATCTCTTCAATTTCATAATGCCGGTTATACCTCGGGTCGTAAATGATCAGGGGAACCCTTAAAGAGTTTTCGTACATCAACCATTTGCCGGCCAGCTGTCGTTCACCCTCAAAATAACCATTGTCGCCCATCAGAATTATGATGGTGTTGTTGGCAATTCCTTTTGCCTGAAGCGTTTTCCTGATTTTTCCAATCTCCAGGTCGATGCCTGAAATCATCCTGTAATATCCTTTTATGCTTTTCTGGTACTTTTCTGGGGTATCAAAACGCCAGTTCCAGCGAGTCCTGTTTTCACCTGTTCTCACATAAACCGGCAAATCGTTAAAGTACTTTTCGTCCGAGATGGGAGGAGA
>JAJYAG010000223.1 GCA_021779665.1 Bacteroidota bacterium
ATTTTCATAATTCAATTCCTGTAATTGTTTCATGGTGAATTTAGCACCCTTACCAATTACTTCAACACCATTCATGTCTTTTACACCTTGTGATGTTTTACCATTAACAAGGATGAACAACTTGTCGATAAGTTTCACTTTCAGATCAGCATACGCCTTATCGAAGTCATCGTCAATTTTCTGAAGAATAGCCTTCTCATTGGTTTTGCCTTTCTTTTCCTTCATGGCACGAGAGAACAACATTTTGTCCACAACAACGCCAAACAATGATGGAGGTGCCTTAAGCGAGGCATCTTTCACATCGCCAGCCTTGTCGCCGAATATCGCCCTTAAGAGCTTTTCTTCAGGCGATGGATCCGATTCTCCCTTAGGAGTAATCTTACCGATTAATATATCGCCGGGCTCAACCTGAGCGCCAATACGTATTAAACCATTTTCATCAAGATTCTTGGTAGCTTCTTCGCTTACATTCGGAATATCGCTTGTGAGTTCTTCCAAACCACGTTTGGTATCACGAACTTCGAGCAAATACTCGTCAATGTGAATAGAAGTAAAGATATCGTCGCGAACAACCTTTTCGGAGATCACAATCGCATCCTCAAAGTTATATCCTTTCCAGGGCATGAACGCTACCCTTAAGTTACGTCCGAGAGCGAGTTCACCGCCCTGTGTACCATAACCTTCGGTAAGAATCTGACCTTTAGTAACCCTTTGTCCTTTTTTTACAATAGGAACAAGGTTTACAGTGGTATTCTGGTTTGTCTTTTTAAATTTAGGAAGCTTGTAATGAACAATACTGCTGTCGAAAGAAATGAATTCTTCATCTTCAGTACGATCGTATTTGATAACGATTTCAGTTGCATCAACAAAAGTGATCACACCATCGCCTTCTGCAACAACAAGCAAACGAGAGTCCTTTGCCACCATGTGCTCAATTCCGGTACCAACAATTGGAGAATCGGGACGGAGCAGCGGAACTGCCTGGCGCATCATGTTCGATCCCATCAAGGCACGGTTAGCATCGTCGTGCTCGAGGAACGGAATTAATGAAGCAGCAATTGAGGCGATCTGGTTAGGAGCAACGTCCATCATGTGAACTTCTTCCTTTTCAGGCATAGGGAAGTCACCGTTGAAACGACCCTTAACTTTCTGATCAATAAAATCGCCACTATCAGCAACGCGGGCATTAGCCTGAGCAATTACCTTTTCTTCTTCTTCTTCAGCGCTGAGATAAATTACGCCTTCGTTCGAAAGATCTACTACACCCGCTTCAACCTTACGGTATGGAGTCTCGATAAATCCTAACACATTAATCTTTGCAAATACGCAAAGTGAAGAAATAAGACCGATGTTCGGACCTTCAGGAGTTTCGATAGGACAAAGACGTCCGTAGTGAGTATAGTGAACGTCGCGAACTTCAAAGCCTGCACGCTCACGGGAAAGACCTCCGGGACCCAGTGCTGATAAACGACGTTTGTGCGTCATTTCCGACAAGGGGTTGGTTTGATCCATAAACTGGGACAACTGGTTTGTTCCAAAGAATGAATTGATAACCGATGACAGAGTCTTTGAATTGATAAGGTCAATTGGGGTGAAAACTTCGTTATCACGAACATTCATACGTTCACGAATGGTTCTTGCCATACGGGCTAAACCAACACTAAACTGATTTGCTAACTGTTCGCCAACCGTTCTTACCCTTCTGTTACTCAAGTGGTCAATATCATCCACATCTGTGCGTGAATTGATCAGCTGAATAAGATATTTAATGATTTCAATGATATCCTCTTTGGTAAGAACCTTGGTATCACTTGAAACGTTGAGTCCTAATTTTTTGTTAATCCTGTAACGGCCAACATCGCCAAGGTCGTAACGTTTATCGGAGAAGAAAAGCTTGTCGATAACGTCGCGTGCAGTGGCTTCATCGGGCGGCTCTGAGTTACGGAGCTGACGATAAATGTGCAGTACAGCTTCTTTTTCAGAGTTACATGGGTCTTTCTGAAGTGTGTTATAGATAATTGCAAAGTCGGAAAGGTTTTGATTCTCCTTATGCAACAATATGGTTTGTGAACCTGAGTCTACTATTAAATCGATATGATCGTTTTCAATAACAGTTTCACGGTCAATCACTATTTCGTTACGTTCAATGGAAACTACTTCACCAGTGTCTTCATCCACGAAATCTTCAATCCACGATTTTAAAACACGGGCAGCAAGTTTGCGACCAACAGCCTTCTTTAATCCAGTCTTGGAGACTTTGAATTCGTCAGCGAGGTCGAATATGGCTAAAATATCTTTATCAGCTTCGTATCCAATTGCTCTGAGCAGTGTTGTAACCGGAAGTTTCTTCTTACGATCGATGTAAGCATACATCACACTGTTGATGTCAGTGGCAAATTCGATCCACGATCCTTTGAAAGGAATGATACGGGCCGAATATAATTTTGTACCATTGGCATGTACGCTCTGACCAAAGAATACACCAGGAGAACGGTGTAACTGCGAAACCACAACTCTTTCGGCGCCGTTTACAACAAACGAGCCGCGTGGAGTCATGTAAGGAACAGTACCCAGGTATACATCCTGAATTACTGTGTCAAAATCTTCATGTTCCGGGTCGGTACAATAGAGCTTTAATTTAGCCTTTAAAGGTACACTATAAGTCAATCCCCTGTCGATACATTCTTCGATGGAGTAACGAGGTGGATCAATAAAGTAATCGATAAATTCGAGAACGAAGTTGTTTCTCGTATCGGTGATAGGAAAATTTTCAGCAAAAACTTTATACAGTCCTTCATTTTTCCTATTTTCTGAAGGAGTATCTATTTGAAAGAAGTCGTAAAAAGACTTCAACTGGATCTCCAGAAAATCCGGATATGCCAATTGGTTCTTTGTTGAAGCAAAACTTATTCTTTCAGGTTTATTCTGCAACATGTAATAAGAATTAAAAGTGAACTTTAAATGTATAATAACAAAAAGGCTTAGAATCCCAAAGTGTTAAAATGAGACTCTAAACCTGTATCTGATTATCCGTTTAGGACTATTTAAGTTCAACTTCTGCTCCTGCTTCTTCTAATTGTTTTTTAAGAGATTCAGCTTCTTCTTTCGAAGCACCTTCTTTTACTGGTTTTGGAGCTGCGTCAACAAGTTCCTTAGCTTCTTTTAATCCTAATCCGGTTAATTCTTTAACTAATTTTACGATCTGAAGTTTTGCACCACCAGGGCTTTTCAAAATAACATCAAAAGATGTTTTTTCTTCAGCGGCTGCTGCGGCTCCACCACCAGCTGCGGGAGCTGCTACAGCTACTGCTGCTGCTGCTGGTTCGATGCCATATTCTTCTTTTAAAATCTTTGCTAATTCGTTAACTTCCTTTACAGTTAGATTAACCAATTGTTCTGCAAACGCTTTTAAATCTGCCATTTTTCTATTAATTTAAAATGATTATAATTACTCTGATTTTTCTGATAATGTTTTAACAAGTCCGGCAATTGTTGAACCGCCAGATTGAAGGGAAGAAATAACCCGCTTAGCAGGCGATTGCAGCAACATAATAATGTCGCCAACAAGTTCTTCCTTAGATTTGAAGTTGGCCAACGCATCTAACTGGTCATCGCCAACATACACAGACTCCTCAACATAAGCTGCTTTCAATACAGGTTTGTCTTTGGTAGCGCGTAACTCTTTAATAAGTTTCGCAGGACCATTGTTTGTATTGGAATACATTATGGTAGTGCCATTTTTAAGAACTCCGTAGATTTCGGAATAGTCAACGCCTTCTACTCTTTCCAGAGCTTTTCTGAAAAGGGTATTTTTTACCATCACAAGTTTAATCTGGCGGTCGAAACATTTACGACGGAGATTAACTGTGTCAACGGCATTGAGACTCGAAATATCTACAAGGTAGAAGTTCTTATAATTAGCAACTTCCTCACAAATGCTGTCAATAATTTTGCTTTTATCCTCTTTTTTCATGATACATGCTTCATTCGGAAATAACTCTTAAGCCTCTACAGATTTCGGATCTACTTTTAAACCCGGACTCATGGTACTGGACAGGTAAATACTTTTTACATAAGTACCTTTGGCAGCAGATGGTTTAAGCTTGATAATCGTGTTGTAAAATTCTTTAATATTTTCAACAAGCTTTTCAGGTTCAAACGATACTTTGCCTACAGAAGAGTGAACAATACCGAATTTATCAACTTTGAAGTCGATTTTACCCATCTTCACTTCTTTAACTGCGTTACCAATTTCCATGGTAACTGTACCACTTTTGGGATTTGGCATCAAACCGCGTGGACCAAGGATACGACCAAGGGCACCAATTTTTGCCATAACCGAAGGCATTGTAATGATTACATCAACGTCAGTCCAACCACCTTTGATTTTTTCGATATAATCGTCAAGTCCTACATAGTCGGCACCAGCTTCAGTAGCTTCAGCTACTTTGTCAGGTGTACATAATACAAGTACCCGAACGGTTTTACCTGTTCCATTGGGTAAAGTAACAACACCACGAACCATTTGATTGGCCTTACGTGGGTCTACTCCCAAGCGAACGTCTAAATCAACTGAAGAATCGAACTTGGTGGTACTGATATCCTTAATCATTGCAGCAGCCTCGCTGAGTTTGTATGTTTTACCAACCTCAACTTTAGAGAGAGCTAACTTCCTGTTTTTAGTGAGTTTTGCCATTTTAAAACCAAGTTTTATTATTTCTGAAAAGGAGGAGTTCCCTCAACTGTAATTCCCATACTACGGGCTGTTCCGGCAACCATACTCATTGCAGACTCAATTGTAAAGGCATTCATATCCTGCATCTTATCCGATGCAATTGCTTTCACCTCATCCCAGGTAACTGATCCAACTTTTTTACGGTTAGGTTCAGCTGATCCGGATTTAAGTTTAGCCACCTCAAGCAACTGAATTGCAACAGGAGGAGTTTTTGTAACAAAATCGAACGACTTATCCGAATAAACAGTAATAAGCACAGGAATAACTTTCCCTGCTTTATCCTGAGTACGGGCGTTGAATTGCTTACAGAACTCCATGATATTCACCCCTTTGGAACCCAAAGCAGGTCCTACCGGTGGTGAAGGATTGGCTGCTCCTCCTTTAATTTGTAATTTAATAATACCAGCAACTTCTTTAGCCATTTTTTTACTTTTTATGATGCAGTTAATCCAATGGAAGCTTTAGGCTTAACTACAGAAATATTTAAGAATGCGTAACACAAATGAATAACTACTCCTTCTCAACCTGCATAAAGCTAAGTTCGAGAGGAGTCTTACGACCGAAGATTTTTACCATCACCTTCAGTTTCTTTTTCTCTTCGTTCACTTCTTCGATAACCCCGGTAAAACTATTAAAAGGTCCATCAGTAACCTTAACCGTTTCACCAACAAAGAATGGAACATTCAGTTCTTCGTCTTTCGAAGTTAATTCGTCTACTTTACCAAGAATCCGATTCACCTCTGACGCGCGAAGAGGAACAGCATCGTCGTTTTTACCACCGAGAAACCCGGCTACATTGGGAATATTACGAAGGATATGGGGAATTTCACCAATAAGAATAGCTTCAATTAAAATATAACCAGGAAAGAAATTTCTTTCTTTGCTGATTTTCTTTCCGTTCCTGATCTGGTATACCTTTTCCTGAGGAATCAACACCTGAGTAACATATTCCTGAAGACCAAGCCCCGCGATTTCGTTCTCGATGTATTCTTTAACTTTCTTTTCCTTACCACCAACGACCCTTAAAACATACCATTTTTTTTCAGCTTCAGCCATTTCCTGTTATGGTATTATCGGTAATTAAATAATTTTATAAACTAGTTCCAAAACATTCTGGAAACTAAAATCCATAACAAAAACTAATAGGGCAATAACTAATGATGCAACCATCACAACTATCGCACTACTTTGAAGTTCACCCCAGGTAGGCCAGGATACTTTATGCACCAGCTCTTTATATGCCTCCTGAAAATAATTAATTATTTTTTTCATTTGCTTCCAAAAAATATGCACGGGTGGAGAGACTCGAACTCCCAGCCAACGGTTTTGGAGACCGCTACTCTACCAATTGAGCTACACCCGTATAAAGTGTTTGAGTGTGGTAGTGATGGTATGAACTCGCATTCACACATAAGGCACTCACCCTCACACTCAATCACAAATTTTATTATTCTACGATTTCGATAACCTGACCAGCACCTACAGTTCTGCCACCTTCACGGATAGCGAAACGGAGACCCTGGTTGATAGCTACCGGGTAGATAAGAGTTACAGTGATAGTAACGTTATCGCCAGGCATTACCATTTCGCGACCTTCTGGTAACGAAATTTCACCGGTTACGTCGAGTGTTCTCAGGTAGAACTGAGGACGATATTTATCGTGGAATGGAGTGTGACGTCCACCTTCTTCTTTCTTCAGTACGTATACTTCAGCTTTGAAAGTTGTGTGAGGAGTGATAGATCCTGGTTTTGCAAGAACCATACCTCTCTTGATTTCTTTCTTGTCGATACCACGGAGGAGGAGACCTACGTTATCACCAGCTTCACCGCGGTCAAGAATCTTGCGGAACATTTCAACACCGGTAACAACTGATTTTTTCTTTTCAGCACCTAAACCTACGAGTTCAACTTCTTCAGAAGTATTGATAACACCAGTTTCAATTCTACCAGTTGCAACAGTACCACGACCAGTGATCGAGAATACGTCTTCAACAGGCATTAAGAATGGTTTTTCGTTTTCACGTGGAGGAATTGGAATGAAGCTATCAACTGCATCCATTAATTCCATTACTTTATCTTCCCACTGAGGTTCACCGTTCAGTGCTCCAAGAGCAGAACCGCGAATAACAGGGGCAGTGTCGCCTTCATATTTGTAGAAGCTCAATAATTCACGAACTTCCATTTCAACAAGGTCGAGTAATTCAGGGTCTTCAACCATGTCAACCTTGTTCATGAAAACAACAATTTTAGGAACGTTTACCTGACGAGCTAAAAGAATATGTTCACGAGTTTGTGGCATAGGACCGTCAGTTGCAGCAACTACGATAATAGCACCGTCCATCTGGGCAGCACCTGTAACCATGTTCTTAACGTAGTCAGCGTGACCTGGACAGTCTACGTGAGCATAGTGACGATTTGCTGTTTGATATTCGATGTGAGCGGTATTAATGGTAATACCTCTTTCTTTTTCTTCCGGAGCATTGTCGATAGAGTCGAAAGATCTTACTTCAGAAAGACCTCTCTTAGCTAATACCATGGTAATAGCAGCGGTTAAAGTTGTTTTTCCATGGTCAACGTGACCTATTGTTCCGATATTGACGTGTGGTTTCGACCTGTCAAATTTTTCTTTAGCCATATTCCTATAATTTGATAATTTTGATAATTAGTATTTTTCAATTTACCTGATTCAAAATACATTGAGCTGATGATGGGAATTGAACCCATGACCTCTTCCTTACCAAGGAAGTGCTCTACCCCTGAGCTACATCAGCAAAATAAAACGAGCGGGAGACGAGGCTCGAACCCGCGACCCTAACCTTGGAAGGGTTATGCTCTACCAACTGAGCTACTCCCGCATAAAAAAATAAAGAACTTCGCTGAAATACCAAAGGGTTTCATTACTCAGCAAATTCAAAATATCCGATATACTATTAAAAAACTGTGGGGAGAGGAGGATTCGAACCTCCGAAGTCGTAGACAACAGATTTACAGTCTGCCCCATTTGGCCGCTCTGGAATCTCCCCGTTTTTTTTGAATCGTTTTTAGTGAACTTTCGTATATAAGAATTATAGACGAGGAATTTCAACTTACAACCGATACATAATAGTTGATCCTATATTTTGAGCCGAAGAAGGGACTCGAACCCCCGACCAGCTGATTACAAATCAGCTGCTCTACCAACTGAGCTACTTCGGCAATGCTTACAAAGAACGTCTTTTGATATTGTGTACCCTTTTCGATTTGGGTTCGCAAATGTATGAAAATTTTCTAAATTCTCATACGTCGCGTATTTTTTTTTTATTTTTTTTACAAACCTTTGAGTTTTTCCTTGTGCTTCTGCACCTGTTTACGTAATGCATCTACCGCATCATCAGCTGCTTCCTCAAATGTTTTACTTTGCTTTTTTGCAAACAAATCGTAACCCGGAACTAATAAACGGATTTCAACCATTTTATTTTCCAACTCCTGAGTATTCTCAAGTTTCATGGTAACTTCGGCACCTATAATTCCCTCAAAAAAATGGCCTAACTTATTTACCTTTTCAGTAATAAACTGAATCAGTTTTTTATCTGCACTAAAGTGCACAGCGCTAAATTTAATATCCATAAGTACCTCCAATTTTTTAGGCTCTAGGATGAGCCTGTTTATATATCTCTTTCAGTTTTTCAAAAGTAGTATGCGTATATACCTGCGTTGCCGCAAGATTGGCATGACCAAGAATTTCCTTTATAGAATTAATATCTGCTCCATTATTTAACATATGTGTTGCAAACGAATGTCTTAATACATGCGGACTGCGTTTGCTGGCTGTTGTAACAGCCGATAAATGATCCTTTACTAACCTGTAAAC
This sequence comes from Bacteroidota bacterium, assembly GCA_021779665.1. GTDB lineage: Bacteria > Bacteroidota > Bacteroidia > Bacteroidales > JAAUTT01 > JAAUTT01. The sequence continues at coordinate 8,586 of JAJYAG010000223.1, forward strand.
AAACATCGGATAAAGCTTTTTTCCTTTATCATTTACAAAAAGGAATCTGTCTTGCACACTGTTAAAGAATTGATCCTTTAATTGAATAAAACTCTTCAGTGTTTTTGTTAATTCCAGACTTAAAGGAATAATCCTTTGTTTATTCCTCTTTCCGGTAACCCGGAGACTAAGATTTTGAAAATCAATATCCTGGTCTTTAAGGCCGATTAACTCTGATAAACGCATTCCTGTGTCGTAAAATACCTCCAGTATCAAAACATCTCTGAATGCTGAAAAGTTTTCTTCTATACCTGAAGTATTATCCAAATACAGATTAATATTTTTCTGCGGCAGAAATTCAGGTAGTCGTTTCTCTAACCCTGGAACAACAATTTTACTTGCAGGATTAGTTTTAACCAGCTCTTTTCTTTGCAGAAATCTGTAAAATGATTTTAAAGAAGTTATCTTCCGATGAACCGATCTGTTAGTTACATTATTATCAATCAGTGAAATTATCCAGGAACGGATAATTTTACCATTAACATTAATGAGGCTTTGTTGATCCTGATTAATAGGTTCAAAAGCACAAAATTGTTCTAAATCGGTATGGTAAGCAATTATGGTGTGCGGCGAATACCGTTTTTCAACCCTCAAATATTGAAGAAATTGATCCACAACTTCCATGAGCACAACTAATTATCTTAAACCGGAAAACGAGGAAAATAGCTATTTACTATTCTTCCTTTATCTGTAATTTTTGTACGTAAACAGCTTTTTTAACCTGTTCTCTTTTACGGATAGAAGGCTTAGTGAAAGCTTGTCTGTCTCTTAGTTCCTTTACAGTACCTGTCTTTTCAAATTTTCTTTTGAATTTCTTTAAAGCTCTTTCTATGTTTTCGCCTTCTTTTACTGGAACAATAATCATAATCTAACTACGTTTTTTTAAATGAGCCGCAAATATATTAATCCAATTTCACTCTACAAACATTATTTTACAAAATTAAAGAAATAAGTACTATAATTTATTCGGAAAGCGAGTTTTTTTCCAAAATAATATACGGTTCAAGCTTTGACCACTGAACCGAATCACATACCTGATAACTGTTTAAGAGCTCTTTACTGAGATAATTCTTTCCCAATTTTTTCCGAAGATTGATTATTCTCCACGCCATCTCTTTTCCTATATAAGGATGTCGGACCAGTGTTTTAAAACCAGCAGTATCTATTGAAAATTTTATTACAATCCTACTCGCATAAAACCAGCCTAGTAATATACCAACAACATAAGAAAGTGAATACCAAGAAATAGCAAGTGGCCCAATAGATAAGATAACAGGATTAATAC
>JAJYAG010000224.1 GCA_021779665.1 Bacteroidota bacterium
CACCGTAAGCCATCCCGAATTGCTCGAGGATGTATATATTATCGATATTAATGTGTACTCCAAGTTTAACAGCTTCGTGATATTCGTCGATGGAAACACAGTTCGGGGTAAAAATAATGTCCTGAGGTTTAAACCCTGCCATTAACCCAAGTTGCACTTCCTGGATGGAAACAGTATCCAAACCGGAACCCAGTTTATTGAAAAACTTCAGAACGCTCAGATTCGTCAGCGCTTTGCAGGCATAATTAATTTTAACCCTGGTTTTGCTAAAAGCTTTTAAAAGCCGGTTATACTGCGACTCCATTTTGCCTGTATCGTAAATATACAGCGGCGATCCGTATTTCTGCACCAGGTCAAGCACCGGTACTCCTCCAATGAGGTACTTGTTGTTAACTAATTCCATTGAATACTGAATAAAAAAACAAAGATAACTGAGAGGAACAAATAAACACAGTGATTATTCTTTTATAACATTAAATAAACCCAATGTTAAAATTTTAACATCTGACTTATTTTTTCAACTTCCCAAACGAGGCCATTACACCTTTTATTAATGCAGAGCTAAAGCCCTGGTGTTCCATCTCGTTTAAACCAACAATGGTAAGTCCCTGGGGAGTTGTTACCTTATCGATTTCCTGCTCGGGATGGCGGCCACTTTCAATAATCAGTTTGGCAGCACCCAGAACAGTCTGAGCCGAAATTAACTGAGCCAGTTCCGAATTAAATCCTATCTCGATGCCGCCCTGCATGGAAGCACGCATGTACCGCAATGCGAAAGCAGTACCGCATGAACCAATCACCGTTGCTGCATTCATCAATTCTTCAGCGATCACCACGGCTTTTCCCAACTGGTTGAAAATATTCAGCACAAATTCTTCCTGCTCCGGTAAAACATTGGCAACCGAAATACAGGTCATGGATTCCTGAATAGAAATGGCAGTATTTGGAATAATTCGAAAAATGGGCATTTTGCCGGTTGATTCTTCAATCTGTGCACAGGTAACTCCGGCAGCAATGGACAGTAATAACTGACTCTCAGGTCTAATTTCCGGTTTTACCTGTTCCAACACCGGTTTTACCTGGTAAGGTTTAACCGCTAATAGCACGAGTGAGGCTTTTTTTACAGCTTCAACATTATCCGAAATCACTTGAACCCCTTTCTCTTTGAGGCCGGCCAGTTGTTTCTGACGAATGTCGGAAATGATAATATCTTCGGGTTTATAAAGTCCCGACTTGATAAGACCTTCGGCTATGGCACTTCCCATGTTGCCGCCGCCAATAATTGAAAGAATTTTGTTTTGCATAATGTTGAATTGACCTCACCCCTGCCCCCTCTCCATTTGGAGAGGGGAACCTGCTAATGAGGATTATTAATTAAATGGAAATTACTGTTCCTGTTATTCTATCCTCCTGATTAAAAGCAGCAGGACCGCAGATGGTTACCTGTTTTACACCCGAACTTATAGCTTTGAAGGCATTATCGAGTTTGGGAATCATTCCTGCAGAAATTACTCCTGAAGCTTTGTATTCATTAAATAATTGCTCGTCAATTTTGGGTATCACAGAATTTTCATCCTGTGGGTCCATCAGTACTCCGTTCTTTTCGAAGCAATAAATAAGATTGACATGATAGAACGGCGCCAGGGATATTGCCAGCGACGAAGCAATGGTGTCGGCATTGGTGTTTAACAGATCGCCTTCCCCGTTGTGGGTTATAGGGGCACAAACCGGCACCAGACCCATTCCCAGGAAGTTTGTGATAGTGTTGCAGCTAATGTCTTTGGGATAAACATCACCCACAAAACCATAATCAATATCCTTCACCGGTCGTTTTACAGCAGGAATAATATTGGCATCTGCTCCGCTAAGACCGATGGCATCGCATCCGCGACTCTGAAGCCGGGCTACCAGACGTTTATTGATTAACCCGGCATATACCATGGTCACGATTTCAAGCGTTTTCGCATCGGTAATACGTCGGCCATCAACCATATTAGGCTTGATACCCAGCTGCTCCATCAGCACATTCGCAATTTTTCCACCGCCGTGAACAAGAATTTTCTTCCCCTCCAGCATGGTAAAAGAATCGAGAAGATTTTCAAGGAAAGCCTCATTATCGAGAATGTTTCCGCCTATTTTTAAAACTGATAATTTATCCACAGGTTTTGCTTTAAACGGTAGCTGAAGTGGAATCCAAAACTTTACGCAGGGAACATGCAAGCCGGTTAACAAACATATCGGCTTCATAGGTACCCAATGTCAACGGAGGTAACAAACGCAAAACATTCTTGTTCGAAGATGAGCCTGTAAATACTTTTTCTTCTTTTATCAGAACATCACGAAGTTTATTTATAGGGAAATCGAATTCCAATCCCAGCATAAGTCCTTTTCCTCGGATGTTTTTTATTTCCTGAATGCCCTTCAGTTTTTCGATCAGATATTCTCCTACGCTAAACGCATTGTCAATTAGCTGGTCGCTTTCAATAATGTCCAACACAGCAATACCTGCTGTGCAAGCGAGATGGTTTCCTCCGAATGTGGTTCCAAGCAGCCCGTGCTTAGCCTGGAATTCAGGACTGATAATGGTTCCAGCTACAGGGAAACCGTTGCCCATACCTTTTGCAACGGTAATGATATCGGGTTTGATTCCGGCATACTGGTGGGCAAAAAACTTTCCGGTACGACCGTAACCCGACTGGATTTCGTCGAGAATCAGTACCGCTTTGTACTTTTTACAGGCGCTACTTACATCCTGAAGAAAAGCATCGGCTGGCTCTACAATTCCATTAACACCCTGAATACCTTCGATAATCACTGCACAGGTTTCATTTTTGGCAAGTTCGGCTTCAACAGCTTTGATATCGCCAAACTCAAGAAATGTAACATGATGACGAAAGTTCAACGGAGCTGATATTGCCGGATTATCAGTTACCGCAACTACACCCGAACTACGGCCGTGAAAGGCCCCTTTAAAGGCAATAACCTTCGCTTTTCCTGTATGAAACGATGCAAGCTTCAGGGCATTTTCGTTGGCTTCAGCACCCGAGTTACTTAAAAACAGTGAGTAATCTTCGTAACCCGAAAGCTTACCTAACTTCTGGGCAAACTCTTCCTGGAGCGAAATAATTACTGAATTTGAATAAAAACCCAGTAACTGTAACTGATCGGTAAGCTTTCTTACATAATAAGGATGCGAATGACCCACGGAAATTACAGCATGACCGCCATACAAATCCAGGTATTTTTCTCCGTTTTTATCAATCACATAACATCCTTCGCCCTTTACAGGCTCTATATCAATGAGAGGGTAAACATCAAAAAGTTTCATTGTTTTGTTGATTTAAAATTAAAATGCTACCGGCTTGAGATTCAATCCGGCTTTTTCATCTATGCCGAACATCAGGTTCATATTCTGAACAGCCTGACCCGATGCTCCTTTTGTAAGATTATCGATTACAGAAGTAATAAGCAGCTTATTACCATGTTTTTCCACCGATAACAGACATTTATTTGTATTAACTACTTCTTTCACACTTATCTCAGGATCTGCAACAAACGTAAAAGCAGCATCCTTATAAAAGCTTTTGTACAGATCTTTTGCTTCTTCTTCGCTCAAAGCACAATGGGTGTAAGCAGTGAGAAAGATACCACGCGAAAAATTACCGCGAACCGGTATAAAGTTAAGATCGGGAACTTTAGCCGATGCAGCAGTTTCGAGTGTTAACCGCACTTCCTTGAGATGCTGATGCGAAAAAGCCTTATACACCGAAATATTATTGTTACGCCAGCTGAAATGAGTGGTTTCGCTTAACGCCTGACCAGCTCCTGTTGATCCGGTAATGCCGTTGACATGTACTTCGTCGTTCAGCAGTTTTTGAGATGCGAGGGGAAGCAAAGCCAACTCAAAAGCCGTGGCAAAACAACCGGGATTGGCAATATTCGAGGCTTTCTTTATCTGGTCGCGCCTTAATTCGGGCAAACCGTAGATAAACTCCCGCGTTTGCCCTTCATGATGAAATAAACCATTCAAACGGAAATCCTGACTCAGGTCAACAATCTTAACATGAGCCGGAACAATATTTTTTGATAAGAACTCCTGCGATTTTGCATGTCCGAGACAGAGAAAAAGCACGTCGGCAGTGCCAATTTTATCTGTAAAGATGAGATCGGTCTCGCCAATCAGATCTTTGTGCGCATGATGAACGGGTTTTCCGCTATGACTCGAACTGTGGATAAAAGATATTTCTGCCTGTGGATGATTCAACAGGATCCGGATAAGTTCTCCGGCAGTATATCCTGCGCCGCCTATGATTCCAACTTTTATGCTCATGTTACTTATCCTTAATTCCGTTGTTGTTTCCGTTAGTTGCCTGCTGCACTTTATTGAGGAGTGTTTCCTTAATGTGGTTCAGCCTTTCCAGTACCTTCAGCTTCTTCAGAAAATCAAACTTCTGGTTTTCCTTGGCTTTAGGATCGTACAACATAGCTGTACACAAGCACATACGACGCTCATTCCGCATCAGGATATCGTAATTCCGGCAGCTTGAACATCCTTTCCAGAATTCATCATCGTCAGTCAGTTCCGAAAAGGTAACCGGACGGTAACCCAGATCGGAGTTAATTTTCATAACGGCAAGACTGGTAGTAATACCGAATAATTTGGCCTCGGGAAATTTCTTGAGCGACAACTCAAAGGTCATTTTCTTCAGATTACGGGCAATACCCGATTTTCTGTATTCGGGAGCCACAATTAAACCAGAGTTTGCTGCGAACTTTCCATGCCCCCAGCTTTCGATATAACAAAAACCTGCAATCTTATTTTCATAGGTTGCAACAACAGCCTTACCTTCCATCATTTTCTCCTTGATATAATCGGGAGAACGCTTTGCAATACCTGTCCCACGAATCCGGGCTGATTCTTCCATCAAACGACAGATTTCTTCGGCATAGACTAAATGAGTTGCATTTGCAACATGTATTTTAAACTTCTTGTTTTGCATTATGATTTTAAAAAAAGACTTAGAAATAAAATAGGAAATTAACGGGAAACGCGGGTTACGTAAACCCACAATGATATTTTAGCCCAGGGCGGGCCTAGGAGAACGGTATGCATCAAGGATGAGGATATACATCACTTTTTTTAAATACATTTTCTGTTCTGTTTTATGGGATGCAAATATACTTATGAAATTATTATATGCAACTTAAAACATGAAAAAAGTCATAAATTAGTCCACAGACGACAGTCGACAGTCCACGGCGAATGTAAAAATATAGTCGATGGTCGATAGTCCATGGCAAAGGAAAAAATACAGGTCGATGGTCAATGGGCCGGTTAAGGTCCATCCTGACTATGGACTAACAGCTATCGATTTCTCCTGCATTGGCCGTCGTCTGAGGACTGACGACTGACGACTATTGTATACAGAAACAGTCGACGGACGACGGACGACGGCGAACAAATATAGTCGATTGATAATAGGTGATGGTGGCTCTGTTCAATATTATTGTTGGTACTAAATAGGACGCACAATTGCGGCGATGTTAAAATTAAAGCTCTTCTTGAGACTTTTTCACGCCGCCAAAAGTCATTCTTTATTACGACCCGGGGCGCCGCTTTGCTTTGCCCCGGGCTGAATTTATCTAAGGCTTTCAGCCTTAAATACATTAAATCTCATATACATTTTTGATCAACAAAGCCGCCATCGACTAACCCTGTACTGGCTGTCGTCTGAGGACTGACGACTATTGTATTTTGTATTCCCTATCGACTATGGACCAACGGCCATCTACTCTACTTACACTTCTTCCCCTTCCTCAGATTGAGGGTATCTCCGGCCTGAGGTTGTGAGCCTTCTTCCATACAGTTCATTTTATAAAGGCGGGAAAGTTTTACGCCGTAAAGCTGCGAAACGAAACGCATGTTTTCACCCTTTTGAACCACATGGGTATCGTGACCGCGGGCAGCACGATTTCTCTTGGGCTGAATATAAAGCACTTCGCCGGCTTTCAGATCGGAGTCGTTTGGCAAATCGTTGTATTTGGGTAACTCCCAGCGCATCAGTTCCAGTTCATCAGTCAATTTGCTGAAACTATCGCCATCTTTTATAACAATGTAGTCTATACGGTTTCTTTTAAATATTTCGTGCGAGGGCAGATTTATAGTAAAACCATCTTCAATGGCCGGTGCTTTTCTTGTGTATTTGCGCGGTTTGTTTACGGCAGTGGGTTTATCCACAAACACAGCCTGATCGTAGGCATAAAGCTTGTTTTCTTCTATCAGCTTAATAAGAAGCTGCGGATAACTTGGGTTAGTAGCATATCCAGCCTTCTTTAATCCATGCGCCCAGTTTTTGTAATCGGTGGAAGGATATTCAAATAAAAAGCTGTACCGTCCTTTGGTTCTCAGAAATTCGGTATGATCCTTAAATGATTCATCCACGGAGTTATATTTCCTGAAACAATCATCTTTCTGGTCATCATCTTTGTACATTTTTTTTCCTGTCCAGTCGTGACATTTGATGCCAAAGTGATTCTTCCCCTCCGTAGCGAGGGAACTGTTTCCATACTCCGATTCGAGCATCCCCTGCGCCAGGGTGATACTGGCGGGAATACCGCTGCGGTGCATCTCTTCAATGGCAATGTCCTTATAAGTTTTAATGTACTCGGCAGGTGTTAATCTTTTCGCTTTTTGGGCATTAACATTCAAGCTGATAATACAAAAAATCAAGGGTATATATGGAAATAATTTCATTCTCTACAAATTTGAATTCCTCAAAAATACAATTCTTCAATGTATAGAGAACGTGGTTGTTAAGAACTTGGTATGATTGTTAATAATAGTATAGCCTCACCCCCGGCCCCTCTCCACATGGAGAGGGGGGAAAGAATGCATTGCTGTAAATTCGGAGCTATTCTAAATCCATCTCCTTGTAAATAGTAACTAATACAGAACGCCGTAGGTGTTCCATTTTTGTAGAAGAATGAATCAAACCATTTTTTGTGGCGCGCTATAAAGTTAAGAAGAACAATGCCTTTCTCATCGCCACCATAGCAAGGATTTAGAGAAAGCTGAGCCTCACCCCCGGCCCCTCTCCATCTGGAGAGGGGGGAATGAATGCATTGCTTTAAGTTTGGAGCTATTCTAAATTCCCTTCCCTGTTAATAGTAATTACAGAACGCCGTAGGTGTTCCATTTTTGTAGAAGAGTGAAGCAAACCATTTTTTGTGGCGCGCTATAATGTTAAGAAGAGCAATGCATTTCTCATCGCCACCATAGCAAGGATGCAGAGAAAGCTGAGCCTCACCCCCGACCTCTCTCCACATGGAGAGGGGGAAAGAATGCATTGCTTTAAGTTTGGAGCTATTCTAAATTCATCTCCTTGTAAATAGTAACTAATACAGAACGCCGTAGGTGTTCCATTTTTGTAGAAAAATGAATCAAACCATTTTTTGTGGCGCGCTATAATGTTAAGAAGAGCAATGCATTTCTCATCGCCACCATAGCAAGGATGCAGAGAAAGCTGAACCTCACCCCCGACCCCTCTCCACATGGAGAGGGGAGAAAGAACGCACTGCTTTAAGTTTGGAGCTATTCATAATTCCTCTCCCTGTTAGTTGTAATTATAGAACGCCGTAGGTGTTCCATTTTTGTAGAAGAGTGAAGCAAACCATTTTTTGTGGCGCGCTATAAGGTTAAGAAGAGCAATGCCTTTCTCATCGCAACAATAGCAAGGATGCAGAGAAAGCTGGGCCTCACCCCCGGCCCCTCTCCACATGGAGAGGGGAGCCGCTTCGATCAGGTTTTACCATCAAATTTAGGGTTTAAGATCAATTGCCTACCGGGAAGTTGTTCCCTCTCCTTTGAGGAGAGGGTTAGGGTGAGGTGTTGACCCATCCCCTACACCACCTTCAACTTCCATTTCCCTTTACGGAATAATATAAACGCGGTAATGGCAATGCACGACTCTGCGACGACAATGCTGAAATACACCCCGTTCTGTTGCATCCCCAGGGTCATGGCGAGCAGCCATGCAAGCGGAATTTCAAGTAACCAGAAGCAGAAGAAATTTATATAAGTGGGTGTATTTGTATCACCTGCGCCGTTAAAGGCTTGTATCATTACCATCCCTACGCCGTAGAAAAGAAACCCGTAACTTATAACGCGCAGACTTTCTGCTGCAAAAGGCACTACGCTGGGATCGCTTGTAATCAGACTAACTACCTGAACCGGGAAAATGATAAAAATTGCTCCGGTGATTCCCAATACAATAAAGTTCACGATAGCACTGGCCCAAACAGCTTTTTCGGCACGTTCGGGTTTTCCGGCACCGAGATTTTGCCCCACCAGTGTTGATGCAGCATTGCTTAACCCCCACGACGGCAGCAAAGCAAATATGATAATCCGTATCGCCACAGTATAAGCTGCCACAACAACACTACCGAACTTTGCAACCAGGATCATCAGGAAAACCCAGCTGGCAGTACCAATAATATTCTGGGCGATACCCCCTCCGGCAACTTCAAAAATGTGCTTAATCAGTTTCCAGTCGAAATGAATATGCTTCCAGGTAAGCTTTATCCGATGTTTCCCCCTGCTGAGCAACCAAAACTGGAAAATAACTGCTAAACCGCGGCCTATGGTGGTTGCATAAGCTGCTCCGGTTACACCAAGTTCAGGAAACGGTCCCCAGCCAAAAATAAGGCAGGGGTCGAGAAATATGTTGATAACATTGGCTACCAGCAGCACGCGCATGGCAATGGCAGCATCGCCCGACGACCGGAATATTGCATTATTGATAAAAAGCAACATAATAATAATGTTTCCGCTTATCATAATGGTGGTAAACTTCCAACCCTGCTCTATTACTTCAGGAGAAGCTCCCATCAAGGTCAAAAGTTGTCGTGAGCCAAATATGCCAATCAGGGCAATTGTGAGTGAAACAATGGAACCGGCAACAATGGACTGAAAAGCAGCTCTTGCAGCGCCATCGTAGTTATGTTCGCCGATACGCCGCGAAACTATGGATGTAGCTGCAAAACTCAATCCCCATGCTATGGCATAGATTATCGATAGCATACTTTCGGTAATGCCAACAACGGCTACTGCATCGGCTCCCAGCTTCTGAACGAAGTAAATATCCACAATGGCAAATGTCGATTCCATAACCATCTCCAGCACCATGGGGATGGACAATAACAATATCGCGCGGCTTAACTTTCCTTCGGTAAAATCCTGTTCGGTACCCGATAAGGCTTCCCAAACATCTTTGAAAAATTGCTTTAAACTATTAGAAAACATGACTTGTGATTATAAAGGCCGATGAAGTGAAATCCTAAATACTATTTGGACTTAAACAGATAAAGTCAAAATTTGACGATCATCAGCAGATTAAAAAAATAAATTGATTGATTGATTGGGAATTATCCCTGGCGGTTCCTGCGGAGCCCGGCTCCTGTGCTGAGGTTTAAAATCGGACCGTAATGTTTGGTCGGACGAAAACACACATACGCCGTAGTCGCGGTACGACAAGACTGGCATCATTTCTAAATGTGGTTTTCATCAAAGTAAATTTTAATTGAGAAAACAAAAATATGGAATTAGTTTCATATGATCCAAAACTTTAAGGCAAAAAGTTTAAAAAAGGTTGATTTTTAAACGGATGCTAACGCGGGTTTATAAAGCGTGCCCTATTTTGCTGCACTCGTCAAACATTTATAATCTTCATAGTTTTGGGTTCATCCATGTTTTTATATGCTCTAAGGCTCGATAATTTTCTTCCAAAGTCCTTATTTCAAATCATTGTTGTCCGGGGAAAATAGCTAGATCCTTCGCTCCGCTCAGGATGACAAGCCTTTCGGGTGTTTGGGAAGGAGT
>JAJYAG010000225.1 GCA_021779665.1 Bacteroidota bacterium
GCCGACATACAATGAATGTTATCAAGGGTTTCATGCTATTCCCGCGCTTTCCTTTCCTGTTATGTGTTCAAATTTACCACTTATGATTATATTTGAATTGACTAAATAACTTTACAAACATACGAGGAGTTTCTCCTTTTCAACAATTTTCCTGAATACGATGCCATACCTCTTAAGTAACATATTGGCGATCGACTCAAGATATTCATCAGTATTCTGTTCTTCATTTGTTTCTTCTCCCGAATTTATAAGCCACCACCGGCCAGCCTGCTGAAGGTTGAAAATTACTTTTCCGGCCTTTCGTTTCTCCGTGTAATATTTGTCGGGGATCAAAAGGGTGCGGAGGCCTGTAAAACTGTCGGATGTTACAAATCCCACCGAGATGAGCTCCGTTAAAGCATCTTCTACCTGACTTTTAAGAAGCTTGGATTTTTCCTCCAGCTGAAAAAAGAAAAGTGCTCCAGAGGTTTTTAAAATCTTCAGAATCGTTTTCGCATAAACAGAAAGCTCACCATCATTATTCTCAAACTGAGAAAGGTGAAACTTCAGATTTTCTCTTTTGATGAACGTGACAGGAGTGGTTCGGATGGGTACATTTGAAAGCTGCTGAGGATCCTGCCGGCCATTTTTGAACCGGCCCCAGACATATTCTCCTGTCATTAAAAGCAGATCAAGAGCTGTGTAGGAGTAAGATTTCACCCGCAAAGGCAGAATATCCCCCTCCCAGGCAACCGACTGAGCCTCGTAACCTTCAAGTTGATCCAGGACTTTGCGAAGCTGATGGTATATTTCCGACTGATCCTCTGAAATTACATGCTGCCAGTGAAACAGGTAATGCATAAACTCCGATGGCGACACCGGTTTGATTTCGCTACGAAGTTTGTCGATGGTGTAGCGGTGAATTCGCGCCAGCAATCGTCGTTCGCACCATTCATCGGCTGTTGATGAAGAAAAGTGCCCTCTGAAAACAAAACCTTCAGCTTCAAGAGCTAATAGCACCTGCTCTATTTCTGATGTTTTTACAGGCAGTACCTCTGAAAGCTCTTTCACATTCACGGGCCCGGAAATGTCGAGCCGACTCCTGATTATTTCTAACAAAGGGTTTAAGATCTTTTCAGCCTCCTTAATAATATCTGATGGAACTGGTATTTCGGGTTCCGGAATACCTTCCGGGAATATCTTTAAAAACTCTGGCAGGCGTTCCACGGCAACCCAGATTGGGGTGTTGTGTCCCTCAATAAATACTTTGGTGGCTCTGTTTTCGTTTATGAGTTCCGATAAAAAGGCTTGCTGCAGGTTTAAATTGCTTTTTTTCCGTATTTCCTCTTCAGTCAGGACACCACCTACCATCAGGGCCTCGTAAAGCTCGTCGGCATTGCGGATGCGGGGCCAGACTTCCTCCTTCACTTTTTGTATTGCCGCAGGATCAAGCTGAGCCATGGTGGAAGGATCTTCAACCCCTGTCCAGCGACGGGAATAAACCGCATGAACGCGTCGCTCTTCCAGGGGTGCATTGTCCAGAAAGGCATAAGGCTGTGCTACCAGCACCTCCTGAGCCATAGGGGATGGTTCACGTAAATCGGCAGCTATAGTCTTTATTTCTTTGGTCTGGATTTTGGCCAGGACCTCCTCCAGCAGGTCAATATCCATGGCTTCGTGCAGGCAGTCGTATATGGTTTGACTTACAAGCGGATGGTCCGGCACTTCCCTGTCGCCGGCCAGGTTTTCGGGGCAGGCAAGTTGATCGGGGAAAATAAGTGAAATGAGGTCTTCCGACTGCATACGTTGCAATTGCGGTGCTATTCGTTTACCGCCGCTTCGTTTGGTGATTGCCAAAGCTGTAGAGGCATTCCAGCGCCAACGGACACCAAATACGGGAGCATCCAAAAGCGCCTGAATCAGAATTTCTCTCACATTGTCGGGATTGAGGTATGAAAAAACTTCCTCGAGCGGGAAGCTGTGGGTTGGTCCTAATGAGAGTACAATGCCATTCTCGTTGGCTGCAGCCTGGAGTTCGAAATTGAATTTCCGGCAGAAACGTTTCCGGAGTGCCAGTCCCCACGCTTTGTTCACCCTTGTGCCAAATACCGAATGAAGGACGATATGAGTATCTCCGGCCTGATCGAAGAACCTTTCGAGGATAACCGTTTCGTCAGAGGGCAAAGTTCCAAAAGCAGCCTTGGTAAAGGCCAGGTATTTGACCAACTGTTCGGCTGCAATGCGTTCCAGACTGTAAATCTCCATAACTCTGGCAATTTCTTCCTCTATGGAGGCTGTATCGGTGGTCACATTTTCTGCAACTTCGTGAATGATTTCGGAAACTGCGACAGAAAGCTCTTTGGTGCGGCCGGGGGCTTCGGCTATCCAGAAAGGCATATCGGGAGGTTGCCCGTGAGCGTCTTCCACTCTTATTTTGCCGTTTTCAATCTTTTTCACTTTCCATGAGCTGTTTCCAAGCTGAAATACATCGCCTGGCAAACTTTCGGTGGCAAAATCTTCGTGAACGGTTCCTACAACAGTGTTTTGCGGTTCAAGAATTACATCAAAGTCGAAGCTGTCCGGAATGGTGCCACCGTTGACAAGTGCTGTTAACCTTGCCGCTCTTCGTGGTTTGATGGTTCTGTTGATTTTGTCGAGATAAACATAGGCACCTCCTCGTCCTTTGCGGGTGGTGTAACCTTTCGAGAGGGTTTCGGCAATTTCGGTAAACTCATCTATGGAAAGATCCCTAAAAGGAAACGCCTTGTTAAATATGCTGTAAAGTTCTTCAACATTATAATCGGCACACGAAACCTCAGCTACAATTTGCTGGGCCAGCACATCGAATGGTTTTTCGGGAATGTGCAGAGTGTCTAATTCTCCCTGTTTCACTTTCTGAAGCAGCGCAGTGCATTCAATCAGGTCGTTCAACGTGAGAGGTATGATCCGTCCTTTTGGAACGCCGTTTACATAATGCCGCGATCGCCCAAGCCGTTGTATAAATGCCGAAATACTTCTCGGGGAACTTATCTGCACCACCAGATCTACTGAGCCGATATCGATGCCCAGCTCAAGCGATGCAGTGGCAACAAGGGCACGGAGCTCTCCATGTTTCAGGCGTTGCTCGGCTGTTTCCCTGTGCTTTTTCGACATGCTCCCGTGATGTGCCGTAATGGTGTCTTTTTCGAGAAAAGGGTCCAGGCTGTGAGTGAGGCGCTCAGCCAAACGTCGGGTATTTACAAAGATGAGGGTTGTTCTGTGTTCTTTAATGAGGTCAACAAGTTTCTGATGCAGTTCTGTCCACACTTCGTTCGACATTACAGGCGACAGGGGAGAGTCGGGCAGAATCATGCCGAGGTCATACTTTCTGGTCTGCAGGTTGTTGATTATTTTACACTTAGCATCCGGTCGGTTACCTTTCAGGAAGTCAGCTACAAGTTCAATAGGTCTTTGGGTAGCCGAGAGTCCAATTCTTTTAAGTGGCGCTGCAGTAATACTTTCAAGACGTTCCAGGGAAAGGGACAGGTGAGAACCGCGTTTGTCGTCGGCCATGGCATGTATTTCGTCGATAATAACAGTTTTAACACTGCCAAGCATTCTCCGGCCGCTGTCGGATGTTAATAAAAGGTACAGCGACTCGGGTGTTGTGACCATGATATGAGGGGGAGTGCGCACCATCGACGCACGTTCAGAAGCCGTGGTATCGCCGGTGCGTACTCCAACTTTTATTTTTGCATCCTTATATCCAAGTTTCTCAAGTTCATGGGTAATGCCTTCCAGGGGTTCGCGCAGGTTTCTTTCAATGTCGTTTCCCAGAGCCTTGAGCGGTGAAACATAAACCACCTGCGTTTGCCAGGTTAATGTTCCGGCAATGTATTGCTTCACAAGGTCATCAATTGCTACCAGAAATGCAGCAAGCGTCTTTCCTGATCCGGTTGGAGCAGCTATTAAAGTATATTCATTCTCCTTTATTGCAGGCCACGCTCTTGTCTGAACCTCAGTGGGGGATTCAAACTTAGATTCAAACCAGGCAGTTACTGAGGGATGAAATATCTTTGAAAGCATCTTCATTATGTTATTGGTAATTACCAGCCGGATATACTGATAACTAAAAACAATATTAAAACAATAATGATTAATGAAGACTGAAAGATTGCAAAATGTTTAGAGATACTGTTAAATCCTGTGTTAAGCAACAGAAAGGAAGTGAACTATTGCTCCGTTTGCAGCGACAAGCTGTTACCCGAAGTTTCACCGGAGGCGAAAGGCAAATTAAGCATAAAGCCTCAAATTGGGTTCATCCTAAAATTCTGGTGTATAAATACCTGTCATAAGGGCATCAATTATCTTGGCAATTTCAGCAGGATTCACTTTTTCGGCAAGATAGGCCTGTTTAGGATTAGCAGGACCCGGAATCCAGTGGTTACTTCCATCTTTTTCAATCACACAATATCCATCATTTTTCAGGTCCCAATAAGCTGCAGATGATACGGCAAATAGCACCGAAGTCTGATCCCAGCTTTGTCTTCCTTTAAAATCGTTGTATAGCTGGTATGCTCTTCTTACCGGACTTTTTTCAGGTAGCATTTTGGAAAGGTATGTCCCTCCCGTTATTACTTTATTTCCGGTTTCCCATCCGGAAAAGACCACCTTACCTGGCCATTTTTCTAAACAATTTACAGTTGATTGCGGATCGGGTCTGTAAAAATTAGCTTCCTTGCCTTCAGGAAACTGGCCTCCCATGCACGACCATAGTTTTACCTTTTTCTCAACCAGTTCAGTTCCGATGAGAGGACTATATTTGTCAGGCTTTGAATTTAAAAGAAGGCTTAGGTTCGTAAGGTGGCCAATGGTTATTATGGTAACGCTCTTATCGGGTTGTGATGATAGGATTTTCCTGTAGAGCTCTGTAGCGTCATCAGCATCTTCGTAAGACCGTAATTTGTGACTGAATTCCTCACTAATTTGTTTTGTGTACTTGGAGAACTCTTTAAGTTGAATATTTTTCTGAACTCCAATTGGAATATTTCGCTTAAAATAATGGTTGATTGCATCTACACAAGTGGGAGCATATTTGTCGTCACTGGTAACAATAACCCCCAGTATTGTCACCACTTTATTGTTGGCCAGGGTATGAAGCATGGCTATGGCTCCGACATCATCCACATCCGAATCGATGTCGGTGTCGAGAATTACTCTAACAGGTTGCCCGATTGCAGAAAATGAAGTACTAAGAACAAAAATGGTCAGGGCTATAAACAGGAATTTTATTTTCATCGGTTTTCACAATAGTTAAGAAATACTATACTTTAAATATAATGAAATTGTTTGATGACATTGATTGTTCCGATTGCACTTAATTCCATAACTTGCAGATATTTTTCTCCAAAATGTGTTTAAAATAGAGACCATGAAAAAGATTCCGTTGTATTTAGTTCTGATCACTATGATTATATCCTCGTTTGCAATCATTCAGAAACCAAAGCCTGTGCTGGTTTATATAGGAACCTATACCAGAACAGAGCCTCATGTGCAAGGCAAGGCCGAAGGTTTTTACATTTACGAAATGAACCCTTCAACCGGCGCCTTAACGCATGTTTTAACCTCACCGAGAACTGAAAATCCCTCGTATGTAGCGATTCATCCTAATGGCAAATGGCTGTATGCTGTTAACGAGCTGGGCGATGGTCAGGTCAGCGCTTTTACAATCGACAAGGGGAAAAAACAGGCACAATTTATAAATGCTGTTTCTACTCATGGGAACTCGCCTTGTTATGTAAGTATTGATAAATCGGGAAAGTTTGTGATGACGGCTAATTACGGAACCGGAAACATTGCTTTGTACCCGATAAACAGTGATGGCTCGTTAAAAGAAGCAACTTCCGTGATACAACATCAGGGCAGTGGGCCCGATCCGAGGCAGCAGGGACCTCATGCGCACATGATTAGGACAGGTAATAGCAACGATCTTATTTATGCAGTCGATCTGGGAACCGACAGGGTTACAACCTATAAGCTTGACCCCACAAAGGCTTCATTGAATAAAGTGAGCGAATATAAAGCCATACCTGGCGCGGGTCCCCGTCATGTTGAATTTCACAAAAATCAGAAATGGGCTTATATTGTAAGTGAATTGAACGGAACTGTAGAAGCCTGTTCTGTCGATGCTAAAACCGGTGCTTTAACCCGCTTTCAGGAAATATCCACACTTCCTGCCGGCGAAACCCGCAAAGCAGGTTGTGCCGACATTCATGTTTCTCCAAACGGAAAATACCTTTATGCAAGCAACCGTGGCGAAATCAACACCATTGCCATGTTTACCATCGACGCTAACAGCGGGAAATTATCGGTGCTGGGCTACCAGCCGGTAAAGGGACGTACGCCGAGAAGTTTTGCCATTGATCCTACAGGAACATTTTTATTGGTAGCCAATCAGGATACCGGTAATATCATCACTTTTAAAATAGATCCATCAACCGGCAAATTGGTTGACACCGGTATCGAAGCCAAAGTGCCTACGCCGGTTTGTGTAAGATTCGATTAATATTCTACTGATTATATGCAACGCAGAGACTTTGTAAAACTATCCGGATTATCAGCTTTGGCGCTGAGCTCAGGCTGGAAACCGGGTTTTAAGCCAGCTTTGCCCAAAAACTGGGCATGGTGCAGTATTGACAATAAACTCGCTGATAAAGAAATTCAGGTTTTCTTCGAAAAGTACCGTTCGGCCGGGATAACAGGCTTGCTGTCGTCGGGGAGTAACGAAATGTATGAAAGAGCATCGCGCATTGCGAAAAAGAGTGGTGTTGAACTTCATGCATGGCGATGGACCATGAACCGCGGTCAGTATCTGAAAACCAATCCGGAGTGGTATGCCGTGAACCGAAAAGGAGAATCGTGTGCCGACCATCCGCCGTATGTGGACTATTACCGCTGGCTTTGTCCTTCGCGCAAGGAAGTGCAGGAAGCTATAATCAAAGATTATGAGAGCTTATGCGATATTCCTGAACTTTCAGGAGTTCACCTGGATTATGTAAGGTATTGCGATATTTATTTGCCAAAAGAGTTGCAGCCGAAATATAACCTTGTTCAGACTTATGAAATGCCTGAATTCGATTATTGTTACTGTCCTTTGTGCCGAAAGCTCTTTAAGGAGCAGTCGGGAAGAGATCCGCTCGAAATGAAAGATCCGGCTGCTGACAAGGAATGGCATGAATTCCGCCTGAACCAGGTTGTAAAGCTCGTAAATGCCATTGTTGATCGCGTTCACAAAAAAGAGAAGGTAATAACCGGGGCTGTATTTCCAACCCCTGCCATGTCGCGCACAATGGTAAGGCAGAATTGGGCTAAGTTCAATCTGGATGCCTATATGCCCATGCTATACCAGAATTTTTACGGAGAACCCATCAACTGGATTGGCGACTGCGTAAAAGAAGCGCTTACCGAACTTCCTGTCGGAACTCCTATTTATGCGGGTTTGTTCAGGGGAGCTTTGAAGGATGATGAATTATCGAAAGTAAATAAGCTTGTAAAGGATGCCGGAGGAGCCGGTCTTAGTTTCTTTACTGCCGAAAGCTTATCGGCAACCGACCTCGCAACTATTAAAACAATGAGCTAATCCCGCTTGCTTTTCCAGGTGCGGCCCGACTGATCGATATGCCACAACCATGGCGATTCGTCCCCGTAAGCAATGCCTTCGAAAAGCGACCATGTAGCTTGTATTTGCGGATGATATTGAAATTCTCCCGGATTCAATCCCAGTTTCTCAATGTTTTCCGCAAATTTTTTGGATTTATTCCAATAGGCCCTCTGTGCAAAGTAAATCTTTCGTAGTTCAGTTTTTACAGCCTCTTCAGGATCGGCTTTGAAAGATACTTTTTTCTCACCCGCCCGTTTTGCCGAAAACTGCAAAAAGCCCCAGCTTTCGGGTCGGTGCATGTCTATCGCTCCAATGGGCGACCATACCCAGTTGTATTCGGGAAAAGGCTTACCCGTTGCAGGGTCCTTTTCTTTTACATATTTACCGTTTTCAACTTTGACTTTCCATTCCACCCTTGAGAAATTTATTCTCCATGTATCGCCGTCCCTGGGCATCCCGGTAGCGCTGTATATCTGAAAATCCTTTAGTGGGAAAGCAATTTCGACACTCCAGCCTTTATCCCTGTCAGATGGATTGTTTAAGGTCCCCTTCACCTGAACTGCACTTTTCAACGCTGAATAGTTCCAGTCGTTAATGGCAGGACCGCCGTCGCGATAAGGTTTGGGAAGCAGCAAATCCCATACTGTGTTCAGGGCGTTCATTTCGAATTCAAAATACCCGTGGGTATCTCCGTCAGGATCTATAAAGACCTCAAAATCGTTGTCGTGAAAAATTACAGCATCGCGCTGGGTAATATTCGCCCATACATCGGGTTCTTCCAGTTCGGCATATACATAGAGGTATTGCTCATCCCAGAGTAGTTTGGCTCTGGTTTTGAACAGGGGAGCAGGTTTTTTATTTCCTTCAATATCCTGAAACAGATCTGTCCATTCGGTTTTGCTCCAGTCCGGATCGTTAACCATACCATCAATAACAATCTCATTATATGTATGGTAACAAACATATTGCTTCGGTTCAATGTCCTGACCTTTTAATGTGGGTTTTATGGTAAGTGAAACCATAAAAATTGAGATAAGTGCTAATATCCTCATGCGGCGTGTTTAAAAACAAAGCAAATAAGAGAGTAATCCTAAAATTGCCAATGATATTATTCAGAAAAAGTTTCATAAGCTTAAAACCTCACCGCAAAAAATTTGTTTATGGCATTTAAAACCACAGAAGATGATTAATAATAGGAAACCAGCGTTGGGCTTTATTTTTATAACCCTTTTGATTGATGTTACCGGATTTGGAATTATCATTCCTATTCTGCCGAAATTGATAAGCACACTTATTCATGGAAATTTAAGCGAGGCCTCGTTGTATAGCGGATGGCTCATGTTTTCCTTTTCCATCATGCAGTTTATTTTTGCTCCGGTACTTGGGAATCTGAGCGACAGGTTTGGCCGTCGGCCGGTGTTACTGCTTTCGCTGGCAGGTTTTGCCCTCGATTATCTTATACTGGCTTTTGCTCCAACTATCGTTTGGCTGTTTATCGGTCGGATTATTGCCGGGATTATGGGAGCAAGCTTTACGACGGCATCAGCATATATTGCCGATATCAGTAATGATAGTAACCGTGCCCAAAATTTTGGTATGATAGGCGCCGCTTTCGGTCTGGGTTTTATCATTGGGCCTGTAATTGGCGGAGTTCTGGGACAGTTTGGAACCAAAGTGCCGTTTCTTGCCGCATCGGCGTTGACAATGCTGAATGCACTTTACGGATATTTTATTCTGCCCGAATCGTTAAGCAAAGACAATAGGCGTAAATTCGACTGGCGCCGGGCAAATCCTGTCGGTTCCCTTTTTCAGCTGCGGAAATATCCTGTTATAGCCGGACTTATTGGATCGTTGGTGTTCATATACATTGCCGCTCATGCTGTTCAAAGTACCTGGACATTTTTCACTATGGAAGTTTTTAGCTGGAGCGAGGCTTGGGTAGGATATTCACTGGGTTTTGTCGGCTTACTGGTAGCCATCGTTCAGGGAGGACTTATACGTGTTATAAATCCGAAACTTGGCTTAAAGAATTCTGTTTATGTGGGTTTGGCATTAAATGGTCTGGGATTTCTGTTATTCGCATTCGCTGAGGAAAGCTGGATGATGTTTGCCTTTTTAATTCCTTATTGTTTGGGTGGTATTGCCGGACCTGCCATTCAGAGCATTATTGCCGGCCAGGTACCTGCCAACGAGCAGGGAGAACTTCAGGGAGCGCTGACAAGTTTAATCAGTGTTACCTCCATCAT
>JAJYAG010000043.1 GCA_021779665.1 Bacteroidota bacterium
TAAAATATTCAAGAATGCCTTTAGGCAAAAAAGCATTTAATAGATTCGATTCTTCTCTTTGATGTTCCATAGGAGTGCAAAGAAAATACTTTATTTATTCTCCCCCAACTTTTCCGACTGATCCTAAAAAAGTCGTATTTTCACACCTGAAAAAAAAGAGTTTAATGAATCTGAAGGTTTTATTCGTATACCTCTTCATTCTTATCTCACTTAACCAGGCTTTTAGTCAGAACAGAAAGCTTGACAGTCTTAAAGCTGCATATAAATCTGAAATTAACGATTCCCTGAGGGTTCACCTGCTCTTGAATATTGCCCGTTCTTCAGGAAAAATTACGCCCGAAGACGAAATAGCATACGCAAAACAAGCTCTTGATCTTGCCTTAAGCGCCAATTACAAGAAAGGAGCAGCTATGGCTTACGATCATCTTGGCGTAATTGACCGCAACCGTTCCGATTATCATTCGGCACTTAACAACCATAACCTGGCATTACAATACATTACTCCTTATGGTATTTGTAAAGAAAAAGCAATAATCCTTAATAATATAGGTGTAGTTTACCGCCGGCTCGACGAACTGTCCAAAGCTGCCGATTATCATCTTAGGGCACTCTCTATTGCAGAAGAACTCGACGATCAGCCAAGTGTCTGCATTTCAACAAACAGTTTGGGAAACATTTTTTTATCGCAAGGCAACTATTCCGAGGCTCTGAAAAACTTCCAGAAAGCACTTGAAGGAGAAAAAAGGAATAAAAACCATCTAGGCGAGGCTATTAATCTCAATAATATTGGGTACGTGTATGCCGAACAAAACAATTTTAAAAAGGCTGTTGAATACTTTAACGAATCGCTCAAAGTCAATCAGTCGATTGATAACGAAAAAGGGGTTTCCATATGCTACAACAGTTTGGGCGAAATTTATTTTAAACAGAAAAACTATACAAGAGCTATCGAAATGTATAAAAAGTCGATGGCTATTAACCAGCGGTTGGGCGATAAGATTTATACCGCCGCAAATTTTATCAATATTGGTGAAATACTGATAACCAGCGGTAATCTTATTGAGGCTGAAAAAAATATAAGATCGGGGTTAGATTTGGCTTTGAGTATTGGATCTAAAATTCAGATTGAGAGAGCTTATTCGGCATTATCGGACCTTTATACAAAAAAAGAAAACTTCGAAGAAGCGTTGGACGCATACCGGAAATCCAGACTATTTAAGGACAGCATACTGAACGAAAGCAGCAACAGCTCTATTGCAAGGCTAAAAACAATTTACGAAACCGAGAAAAAAGAAAAAGAAATTCAATCGCACAAATTGGAACTCGCCATTCAGAAAAAAGTACTGCTCAAGGAAAAAGCATTAAAGCTGTTTTTCATCAGCGGATTCAGCGCGATGATTGTTGTTTCTCTCCTTATTTTTTATTATTACCGTTTAAAACGGAAGGCCAATATTGTTCTGACTAATTATAACCGCGACATGGATGAGAAAAACCGGATCCTTACCATGCAAAAGGAGGAAATTCTCAGTCAGCGCGACCAGATTCAGGAAAAAAATAAAGTAGCAAACAAGGCTTATGATCTGATTAAGAACAAGAATAAAAGTATTATTGAAAATATCCGGTATGCTTTTCAGATACAAAATTCATTGTTACCCTCGTTGAAAATGGTAAAACAATACTTCCCGGAGGCTTTTGTGATCTATAAGCCCAGGGATATTGTAAGTGGCGATTTTTACTGGCTCACCAGAAAAGATAATAAAATGGTGATTGCTGCTGCCGACTGCACCGGACATGGTGTTTCGGGCGCATTCATGAGTATTTTGGGAATTTCGGCATTAACGGAAATTGTTAACGAAAGAGGAATTACAAAAACCAATATCATTATGGATCAGTTGCGCGAAAGAATTATCGACTCGTTGCAACAAAAGGACAAATTCTGGGAAGCCAAAGATGGGATTGACATGGCAATTATTACCATCGACTTTGAAAAACGAACCATGATGTTTACCGGGGCAAATGCATCAGTAATTCTCATCCGCAACGAAAAGTTAACACAGATAAAGGGAGATAAAATGCCCGTTTCAATTTTCCCTGACATTATCCCCTTTTCATCCGTTGAATATAACCTTGAGCCAAATGATGTTATTTATATGTATTCCGATGGATTTTACCATCAGTTTGGCGGACTTTACGGGAAAAAATTCAGCATAAGACAATTTACAACTTTGCTTCAGAATATTCATCAACTTGAAGCAGGTGAACAGCATGCGAAGCTCGATGAAACTTTCCGTAAATGGAAAGGACGTAACGAACAGGTGGACGATATTCTGGTTTTGGGTTTTATATTAACACCTGAAATGTTCTCCTAACTGCGGCTAATCAAAAAGTATTGTCAGGGCAAAGCTCATTCCTTTATAGATTTCAGCATTCCGGCCCCACACATCCAAAGGAAGACCAACCACTACAATAAAATGATCGGAGGACTCCAAAGCAACACCAGGAGTTAGGGTAAAACGGTCGCTCCCCATTCTTTCTGCGTTTACACTTCCGTGAGAATAATTAAAGCTGTTGATGAGCTGAAGTGAAGGGATTGGCCTGTAGGAAACATCGAGATTGGCAAAAGTATTATTACACGAAGAATGAATGCCCTTCTTAATAAACATTTGATTTTGTATATCAAAGTCGGCCGACCATTTATCATTCATTATAATATTACCAATCAATCCGCCAATGTAAGAGATCCCGTTTTCATTGTTACAAAGCTGACGGCTGTAGAGTCCATCCTGCGAAAAGATGGTCGTTCCCGCTAACCCAGCAAAGGATACTTTTGAGTTATCGAAGAATTTATGCTTCACGCTAAAAGCAATAGTGCCGGTATTAGAGGTAATATAGCTGCCTACTTCAGTATTTTCGCCTACTCCATAAGTAAACCTGAATCCAAGCTCTTTTGCTATTTCAATACTGTCTTTGCTGTTGTAAAGTAATTCCCGTTCATGCGAATTTGTCCAGCGGTGATGGGCACTGAAAAAAGAAAAAGAAGGTTCGAACTCAATTTTATGATATGGAACTGGTTGAGTAGTAAGCGAAACAAGTTTTGAAGCTGAAAGACCCTTTACCTGGGATTTGATTTGACTAAACGGGATAATAACCACCATCAGTAAAATAAAAAAGCAACGCATTTTTGAAAAGTTAGAATTACGGAGTCAAAAGTAACTTTGGGTCGATGAATGAGCAATCCCAATAAATGGCTAAAAGTAGTAACCACTTTTAAAGCTGATAATTCTCAATGTTTTTCTGATTTTGGACTTTGATGTATTAAGTTTTTAATTAATTTTACCTTCTTTTATAAAGCATAAATAACTAATATTTAATTAAAAGATGATTCATTATAAAGAACTCGGTTTAGTTAATTCAAGAGAGTTATTTAAGAATGCTGTTAAGGGTGGCTATGCTATCCCGGCATTCAATTTTAACAATCTTGAACAATTGCAGGCTATTATCAGCGCTTGTGTTGAGGCAAAGTCGCCTGTTATTTTACAGGTTTCGAAAGGTGCACGTAAATATGCAAACCAAACATTGCTTAAATTCCTTGCTCAGGGTGCTGTTGAATATGCTAAAGAATTAGGTACTCCAATTCCTATTGTTCTCCACCTCGACCATGGCGATAGCCTTGAAACTGTGAAATCTTGTATCGAAAGCGGTTTCTCGAGCGTAATGTTCGACGGATCTCATTTCCCATACGAAGAAAATATCCGCTTAACAAAAGAAGTTGTGGATTATGCACATCAGTTTGATGTAACAGTTGAAGGTGAACTTGGTGTATTAGCCGGTATTGAAGATGACGTTGTAGCTGAACATTCTTCTTACACACGTCCTGAAGAAGTTGAAGATTTTGTTAAACGTACCGGTGTTGATTCACTTGCTATTTCGATTGGTACTTCTCATGGTGCTTTCAAATTCAAGGTTAAGCCAGGCGAACTTCCTCCACCATTGAAATTCGATATTCTCGAAGAGTGCGAAAAACGTATTCCTGGTTTCCCTATCGTATTACACGGTGCTTCTTCGGTTCCTCAGGATATCGTTGCTGAAATCAACAAATATGGTGGCAAAATGGAAGGTACTGCAGGCGTTTCTGAAGATCAGCTCCGCAGAGCAGCAGGTTCAGCAGTTTGCAAAATCAACATCGACAGCGATGGCCGCTTAGCTATGACAGCTGCTATCCGCAAAGTATTTGTTGAAAAACCGGGCGAATTCGACCCAAGAAATTACCTTGGTCCCGCTCGCGAAAAACTGAAAGAATTATACAAACACAAAATTGTTAACGTGTTAGGTAGTGCTAACAGAGTTTAATAGTTTTGACGCAATAACAATTAAAACCTCTTACTCCTGTAAGGGGTTTTTTTGTGCCCAAATCTTTCCTTTAGTCCTTACGGTTTTCTCTTATGGCATTTTTGATTTTGCTGTAAGCTTCTTCAAGGGTTTCTTCAGGTGGAAGGAAATTAAATTTACCCCAGAAACTCTCATCGTACGATTCGCTAACTTCAGCAAACACCTGATTTGGCTTAATCAGGTCGTAAGTGCGGAACCGGTTTACGGAAGTTGTATCAGAATCGGTAATTACAAGCTCTGATACAGAATGATATGTTGAATTAAAAAAGCTGAATTTCTTGCGAACGCGAATTTTTATCTCCTCACGGACATGATGCAGTTTCCAAACATCCTCGAGATTTGAATAACTCACCAGATAATTAGCTCCCAGTACTTTGGCTTTTATCTTCGACGAGCTCTTTTTTACCAGAATGCTGGTTGCATACTCGAGCCCCAAGGGACTTATGCCAAACTCGGCCTTTACAAAAGCAAGCGACTCCTTATCGATATATATCTTGCCTTTATATAGCGGGTAAGCAACGTTTGGTTTCTGGTCGAAAGCAATCACGTAAACCTGGCCTTTATCGTACTGCGCCAGCCCTTCAAACTTATAATCGTAGGTATCGAAGTAATCTTCGGATATAAAACTGGCAGGATGCTTGGCAAGATCAATCATTAGGCTGTTGTAAATTCCTCCTTGGAGTTTATAGAGCACAGTGTCCATGGTTTTTACAAAGGGACTTTTCCGGTTCTTATAAACCGATACCTGGTCATTACGAAAATTTTTATCGTATGGCGCCTTGAAAATCTTCAAAACAGCTTCGGAAATCACAATATAATCGTTGTTCTGTTTTGATGTTTCGCGATAAAAACCTATATGCATTTCGGGTATTGAACTGTAATTATCAGGAACTTTCTGAAGTGCCATTTTAATAAGCGCTGTTGGCTCAAAATGTTTCACCACAACTTCACTCAGCTCCACCGATACAGGTTCGATATAAATAGCCTCACCATTCGTGAGATTGGAAATGTTTTTAGAAACAGATTTATATCCGATAAACGACACAATAAGAGAGTCGTTTATACAGCCTGACGGGATTTTAAAAGAAAAGTTACCATCGATATTGGTAATGGTTCCCAGATTCCGTCCTTTCAGAATTACATTGGCGTAAGGCACCGGCTTTTTGTCGCTTTTATCAAAAACCCGTGCTTGTATGTAATAGTATTCCGAAGAATCGATGTAGGTTGAAAATAAATCAGGAGTGTCATCCTCCGACAATTTCCTGGTTATCGCTATATAATTGCAAACTTCTTTGAAATTAAGCTCCTGACCTTTAAAAAGATCTTTCAAAATACTTTGTAAAGGCTGATTTTGATAATCTCCGGTAATGAGTCGGACGCTTGGAATTAATGCAGAATTATAGGAAAAACTGTAGCCTGTTGCCTGGGTAATGGTATCGAGTGCGGCTTCGAGAGGCAGCTGCTTAAATTGAAATGAAAAATGCTGGGATAAAACTGAATGCTGGCCCGAGGCTTTAACAAGTCCCAGGAAAAGGATTATCAAAATCAAATTTTTCCTTATCCTGTCCATACAATTTTAACATCCGGGACCGCTTAATATGTAAACATCGCCCTGGTTAGTATATTTAATGCCAAATGTTTCCTGAATAACTTTAAGAATAACATCGAGCGACTGATTATTGAAGTTGGCGGTTAACCTGCAGTTCTTAAAATTGCCCGATTCAAACTGAAACTCCTTTCCAAAAGCATGACTCAAAGCTTTTGAAACGTATTCCATATTCGCATCCCTGAATTTAAGCTGATTGGTTCTCCAGGCCATAATATTCGAATCGAAAGTTTTGTTTGTCAGAAGTTTATTGGCCGATTTAACAAAGGTTCCTTCATTTCCTACTAACAAGCGTATTTTGGAATCCTTATCCGATTTAGGATACATTTCAACAACACCCGACTGAACTGAAACCAGAACGCTGTCGCTTTCCAAATAAGCCATTACATTGAAAGAGGTTCCCACAACCTTAATCTCAGTAGTGGCGGTTTTGATGATAAAAGGCCGGGAAGGATTTTTAGCTACATCAAAAAATGCCTCGCCTGTTAATGTTACAGTTCTTACTTTTTCATTGAAATCCTTACCATATGAGAGCGTGGTGTTGCGATTCAGATACACTTTGGTTCCATCGGGAAGAGTTACAGGTTTCTCAAGTTTCAGGTTTCCTGCAATATGCCTGTATGGATTACCAGAACTGCTTCCATGGAAAAAGAAATATGCAAGGCCCAGAATCAAAGCAAAAGAAGCAGCAACTGCATATTTTAATATACTAAAATTGCGCTCTCGAACTTCTTTTTTATCATGAGCAGCCATTCTTTCCTGAAGGTTCGCCCAGTTTTTATCAGCGTGGAAGAGTTCAGCATCTTTAAGATTTGCTGTTCCATTCCAAAGTTGAGTTATTTTATCAAATTCGGTTCTATTTTCGGGAGTCTCAAGCCACAGCTCAACTTCTTTAACTTCAATATCATCTAACTCTCCCGATAAATACTTTACCAGTTTAATTTCGTCCATCGTCTTATTCATTCTTTCATTCTCCATAATAAAGAACCCTTTAATAAGAAGAACCCTATATAAAATTTGCAATTAAGGCCGCAAAGATAAATGAGCCATAGTCCTTCAGCCTATTGCGTAAAATCTTTAAAACACTGCTCATGTGAGCCTCAACAGTTTTTACCGATATTTGCAAGTAGTCGGCAATTTCCTGATATTTAAGTCCTTTAAACCTGTTGAGCTGGAAAATATCACGTGTACGCTCCGGCAGTTCGTCAATTACCCCATGCAGAATTTGATACACTTCAGCTTCTTCCAGAAAGTTCTGCCCGGTAACCCTTTCCGAACCCGAAAAGGTTGTACTATTTTCATAAGCCATCACAATCTTCTGGTGCCTTAAATGCTTCAGCGAATTGTTGTGTACCGACTTATACAGATACGATTTAAAAGATGTTGTTAACTCAAACTGGTTGCGCTTTTCCCATATATGAAAAAAGACATCCTGAACAATCTCTTCGGCAATTTCAACCTTTTTTACATACCTGTACGAAAACATGCAAAGCATAGAAAAAAAGCTTTTATAAAGTGCTTCGAACGCCTTTTCGTCGCCTTTTTTTATGCGGGTAAGAATTTCGTTATCCGACAGGTTAAGTGTCATCGTGGTCAGGTAGTTTAGTTAGTGAAGATACAAATAAAATTAATGTTTGTATTTCAGCCACTTAAAAATCTCCTTGTATCCAACTTTCTTACCATAAATTAAAATGCCTGTGCGATAGATTTTACCTGCCATCCAGATTGCACCAATAAAAGTAAGGATAAGTATTACTGCTGAAAGGATTATCTCGCTGTTTGGCGCATCAAACGGGATACGCGCCATCATTACAATGGGCGATGTTAGCGGGAATATCGAGAACCAGTAAGCAATGCTGCTGTCGTGATTATTTAAGGTGTAAAACATTATAAAAAGTCCCATAATAAGCGGGATGGTAATTGGCAACATAAACTGCTGTGTATCCGTTTCGCTGTCGACAACAGAACCAATAGCGGCAAAAAAGGAACCATAAAGCAAGTACCCGCCAATAAAGAAAAAGATAAACCATCCGATAATCTTTACGAAAGGAATGGTATCAAATTTAGCAAAAGCTTTCTGAGCTTCACTCATATTCATTGCAGGAGCAGCACTCTGCATACCCGACATTGAGCCGGAAGAACTCATAATGCTTTGCGGAGCAGCCGACTGAAGCTGAGTCATATCTACATCAGGCAATAAAACAGCCTTGGCTATTATAACCAGGGTTGATGTCATAATAATCCAGAACGAAATTTGTGTTAGTACAACAAGTGCAATACCTATTACTTTCCCCATCATCAGCTGAAAGGGTTTGACTGATGAAATAATTACCTCGACAATACGATTCGTTTTTTCCTCGATAACACCTCTCATTACCTGGGCACCAAACATAAATATGAACATATATATAAGCAGTCCCAGCAAATATCCAAGAATCATGTTGACCTCAACATTGCTCTTCTTTTCGCCTCGCGCTGAAACCGTAATAGTTTGAAGACTTATCTTGGTTTTGGCGCTTTCCATTATTTTCTCAAAATTGTCGATCCCCAAAGCACGCATTTTCTTTTCGGTGAGCAATGTCTCGAGCTTGGATGTAATATAGGATGTAATACTAAAATTTATCTGACCGTGTGATACCAACTGTGCTGAATTGGGCGAATAGGGCAGTATTCTCGGGATGTAAAGAACTGCATCATATTCTTTGTTGTTTTTCATGTACTTTTTGTATTGATCCAACGTGAAATGGGGCTGGTATACAAAAATTAAGTTTTTCTGATGCTCACTTTCAAGCTGATTGATAAATTCCATTGTGCTGTCAATTACAGCAATTTTCTTTACTTCATCGCTCTCCCTTGTAGTCATCCATATGGGGATAACAAACATAGCCGCGAATAATAAGGGCCCCAGAATACTCATCACAATAAAGGATTTCTTTCTGATACGGGTAAGGTATTCGCGCGATATAATTAGAAATATTTTGTTCATGGCAGGTTAGTTCTTGTTCGACGATTCAACGGCTTTAATAAAAATATCGTTCATACTTGGGAGTATCTCTGTAAACGAGGTTACATGAACGTGAGGCAGAATTAAATTCAGCAGCTCATTATCGCCCGAAGCATGAATATTCTTCACCTTGGCCGAATAAATCTCCTTGCGCCCGGTTTGTTCAAGCAGTTCAAACTTAGAGTTCAAACTTCTCTGAAAAATTTGAGGGTCGCCTTTATAACTTATCTCGAAAATATCGGGTTTATAACGATTCTGAATTTCTATCACTTCTCCTTCGAGTACAGCTTGTGCTTTGTTTATAAGGGTAATGTTATCACAAAGCTCTTCAACCGAATTCATGTTATGAGTGGAAAGAATGATAGTTGCTCCCTGGGCTTTCAGGTTCAGCATTTCGTCACGCATGAGCGTAGCGTTGATGGGGTCGAATCCGCTGAATGGCTCGTCGAAAATCAGAAACTTAGGCTCGTGCAGGATAGTGACAATAAATTGCAGCTTCTGGGCCATACCCTTCGAAAGCTCCTCTACCTTTTTGTCCCACCAGCTCTGGATTTCAAATTTCTCAAACCAGTATTTTAGTTTTTTGAGTGCATCGTTTTTCGACATTCCTTTAAGCCTGGCCAGATATAATGCCTGCTCACCAACTTTCATCTTTTTATAAAGACCTCTTTCTTCGGGAAGGTACCCCATAGCAAAGACATCGTTGGGTTTAAGAGGACGGTTTTGAAAAAAAAGTTGCCCCTGATCGGGCATCAGAATCTGGTTCATGATTCGGATAAGGGTGGTTTTGCCAGCTCCGTTCGGGCCGAGTAACCCATAAATAGAGTTCTCGGGAATGCTAACCGTAACATTGTCGAGAGCAGTAAAATCCCCATAAGCTTTGACAATGTTCCGGGCTTCGAATATGTTCATAGAATTAGTTTCTTAATTAACGCTGTAAATACAGTGCAAGGTATATAATTTGCCGATTACACAATTATTGTTCAAAATAATTTCTCATGCGTTCGAAAAATCCTTTATCGGAGCTGTCAGGATTTGGCTTAAAAGCCGGAGATTCTGCAAATTTCTCAAAGACTTTCTTTTCTTCCTTACCAAGATTCTTAGGAATCCAGACATTTATATTTACAAGTAAATCGCCTTTGCCATAGCTGTTAACCTCGGGTAAGCCCTTTCCGCGTAAGCGTAGAATTTTGCCCGGCTGTGTCCCGGGATCGATTTTTATTTTGACTTTTCCGTCGATTGTGGGCACTTCGATGGTAGCGCCCAGGATTGCATCCGGAATGGTGAGATACAGATTATATATAAGATCGTTGCCGTCGCGAATCAGTTCCGGATGTTCTTCTTCCTCGATAAGCACCAGCAAATCGCCATTTACCCCGCCTCTGCGGGCAGCATTTCCTTTTCCTGAAACCGACATTTGCATGCCATTACCAACACCTGCAGGAATATTTATTGTAACAATCTCTGTATCCTTCACAATTCCTTCGCCGTAGCAATGGGTACATTTCGATTTGATAATTTTACCATCCCCTTCGCAGGTTGGACAGGGTTGTGTGGTCTGCATCTGACCCAGGAAAGTCTGTGTTACGCGTGTAACCTGGCCGGTTCCGCGACAGGTATTACATTCAGTATAGGCATTTCCTCCCGATGCTCCGGTTCCTTTACAATGGGAGCAGGATACGTATTTATTAACCTTTAACTTTTTTTCAACGCCCTGGGCAATTTCCTGCATATTGAGCTTTACCTTCACGCGCAGATTCGATCCGCGGTTAACATTTCGCGAACGGCGTCCTCCACCGCTTCCGCCAAAACCACCAAAACCAAATCCTCCGAAAATATCGCCGAAATGCTCAAAAATGTCTTCAACAGTCATGCCGCCACCGCCGAATCCTCCACCACCAGCAGCGCCACCTACTCCGGCATGGCCAAACTGGTCGTAACGGGAGCGCTTTTCATCGTCGCCCAGCACCTCGTAAGCTTCGGCAGCTTCTTTAAACTTTTCCTCCGCTTCTTTATTTCCTGGGTTTTTGTCGGGATGAAACTTCAACGCCTGCTGACGGTAAGCTTTTTTAATTTCTTCTTTCGTCGCATTTCTGGAAACTTCCAGTATTTCGTAATAATCTCTTTTTGCCATTGCCTATATTTTACCTCACAATATTACCAAAAATTATTCGCCTACTACAACTTTAGCAAAACGTACTACTTTATCATGCAGCATATATCCCTTTTGGATTACGTCAACTACTTTGCCCTTAAGGCTTTCGTCGGGTGCAGGAATTTTCGTAATAGCTTCGTGAAGATCAGTATTAAATTCCTGGTTCTGTGCGTCGATAGATTTCAAGCCCTTCTGCGAAAGCGTTTCGTTAAACTTGTTATAGATCAGCACAACACCCTCTTTCACAGGCACAACTTCGGTGACATTTTCCATGGCTTTGATGGCTCTTTCAAAATCGTCGATTACTGGAAGAATGCTCACCAGCGTATCTTCGCTTGCCGTTTTTATAAGCTCCATTTTCTCGCGCATGGTCCGTTTGCGAAAATTATCAAAGTCGGCCGATAAACGAATGTATTTTTCCTGCCATTCCTTAACCTGAGCCATCAATTGCTCTGTGGCATCTGCTCCCGAACGAGTATCCTGAGCTTCCGATTCAGCAGCAACGTCGGTGTCTGTCATATTTTCAGTTGCAGCAGATTCGTTAGCTGCATTATTGTCGGTATCAACTTTTGTCTCTTCATTCCTTTTTACATCATTCTCCGCCTTTCCTTCGTTCAAGGTCGATTTATTCTTGCTTTTGGTCATATTTATTTTCTTTATGAATTTCATAATTCTGAATTGTTCTTTGCCCCTGAACAAATTTATTGCCAAATGAGAATGGCGCCAAATTGGCACAAAAAAAGCCAACCCTTTGGCGGATTGGCTTTCTTATATATTTACTCTTTTTATTTTTTAACGAGAGATTCCAGTTTTTTTGTAAGTTCCGCCCCCATCAGATCTTTGCCAATTATCTTGCCATTTGCATCAATCAGAAAGTTGGATGGGATTTGACTTACGCCATATTTTGCAGCTCCTTCCGAGTCCCAGTATTTTAAATCGCTTACGTGATAAGGCCATTCCAAAGCATCGGCTTTGATAGCACTCATCCAGTTCGTTTTTGATTTATCGAGCGAAACACTGTATATTGTAAATCCGTTTCCAGCGCTGAAATTCTTATCCTTATAAGCCTTATATGTTTTGACCAGATTGGGATTTTCGGCCCGACAGGGAGGACACCAGGAAGCCCAGAAATCTACGAGAACCAGTTTCCCCTTCAAAGAAGATAAACTAATAGTCTTCCCTTCAGGACTTGAATATTTTAATTCGGGAGCAATAGTGCCCACTGCAGGTGTGGAATCCTGCGTCTTACCACCAACAAGGTAGTTGGTAAACTTTGTAAAACCGGCAAAAGCTGCCAGGATAATTACGGCTATGATTGCAGTTCGTGTCATATTAATATTTTGCTGTAGAACATTTCTTTATGCTGAAAGTTCAATTACTGAACTCTTTTTATCTGGGCTCCGAGTTTGTTGAGGCGTTCGTCAATCAACTCATAACCACGGTCAATCTGCTCAATGTTATGGATTACACTTGTGCCTTCGGCTGAAAGAGCCGCAATAAGCAAAGCTACACCTGCACGAATATCGGGCGATGTCATAGTTGTAGCCCTTAACTTCATTTTGTTGGCTAACCCTATAACCGTAGCACGGTGCGGATCGCAAAGAATAATCTGTGCACCCATATCGATTAGCTTATCGACAAAGAACAAGCGGCTTTCGAACATTTTCTGATGGATAAGCACGCTTCCTTTAGCTTGTGTTGCAACCACAAGAAAAACACTAAGAAGGTCGGGGGTTAATCCCGGCCAGGGAGCATCGGCAATGGTAAGTATGGAACCATCGATAAAAGTTTCGATTTCATAAAGATCCTGAGCAGGAATATGAATGTCGTCATTTACCCGTTCCATGGCAATTCCCAAACGCTCGAACTGGGTTGGAATAATACCGAGGTTTTCGTACGAAACATTTTTGATGGTAATATCGGAATGCGTAAAAGCTGCCATTCCAATAAAGCTGCCGACTTCAATCATATCGGGCAGCAAAGTATGTTCACAACCGCCCAAGGATTCAACGCCTTCGATGGTAAGCAGATTGGAGCCTACGCCCTTAATTTTTGCTCCCATCCGGACAAGCATTTTACAAAGCTGCTGAATGTAAGGTTCACAAGCGGCATTATAGAGGGTTGTGGTTCCTTTGGCAAGAACAGCGGCCATCAGAATATTGGCTGTTCCGGTAACCGAGGCCTCATCAAGTAAAATATAGTTCCCGGTAAGATTCTTAGCGTTTACCCTGTAATAATTGTCAACCGGATCGTAACTAAACTCAGCACCAAGCTTCTGAAATCCTATAAAATGAGTATCCAAACGTCGGCGTCCGATTTTGTCTCCTCCGGGACGTGGAATATAACCCACCCCAAAACGAGACAAGAGCGGACCAATAATCATTATTGATCCTCTAAGGTTGGATGCCTTATTCTTCAGCGACTGCTCGTAAAGGTAACCGATGTTTATATCGTCGGCCTGAAAAGTATAATCGTTTGAATTGATTCTGTTCACTTTAACGCCAAGTTCCCGCAACACATCAATCAGAATGTTGACATCTTTAATATCGGGGATGTTCCGTATTGTAACAGGTTCGGAAGTCAGCAAACAGGCGCAGATAACCTGAAGTGCTTCATTTTTTGCTCCCTGAGGAAAAATCTCACCATTGAGTTGTTTACCTCCTTTTATTTCAAACGTAGCCATGGGAAGTCGGATTAAGTCTAAGCCTGCAACTATTTCTTTTTAGGATGATGACTCCTTTGTTGTTGCTGGGGCTGTTGCTGCTTTGCTTTATTAAGGATGTCGCGGGTTTCGTGAAGTTTCAATTCCTGACGGGGCTGAATCTGGCCATTGGAAAGGGTGTACATATCTTTGAAGATCACATCGTCGCTCACGATTTCCTTATTCCAGGTGAGGTACGACTTTTTCATGTGATTGGCAATTGTATGCACGTACGAGTCTTTTTCGGGACCCGGAGGCATTTTGGCGGCGGCTTTCACAAAGTTTTCGAGCACCTTGCCGTAGTGTCTGAATTTCAGATTCGACTGGCTATAGGGAACCCTTCTGGGAGGTTCAAAGAGCACTTCGCGCTTTGGTATTTCGTAGGGAAAATCGATATCCAGTTCAAAATTGGCTATAATGGCCAGGTGATCCCATAATTTATGCTTGAAATCGATCACATCGCGGAGGTGAGGATTGAGGTTGCCCATAACATTTATAACAGCCTGCGCCATACGGTTTCTTTCGTCACGGTCCTGAATGGTCTTAAGATATTCCACCATTTTCTGTATGTTGCGGCCATATTCGGGAAGTATCATTCTACTTCTCGAAGAATTGTAATCGTAATCCATAATTTAAATTGATTTTGTGCAAAGCTAAGGAAAAATATTAAAGTACTGAAACTTGTAAATGTACAGCATGAAAATAAATACATGTAAATTTAATACATTTGGTTCATCTGATTACTAAAACAAGGCATCAGATTTTTGATTAACCTCAATAATCCCGTATTTATGAAGAAATTAGTTTTTGTATTATCATTATTTTGCCTTTTTGCAAATCTTTCAGCTCAAAAGATAGAACGCAGATTTGTTAAGGATAGTCTGGATAATTATATAAATGACGCATTAAAGACCTGGAAAAACCCAGGAATTGCTGTTGCAATAGTAAAAGACGGAAAAGTTGTAGTCGCCAAAGGTTTTGGGGTTTGCGACCTTGAAAAGAAAGATGCTGTTAATGAGAACACAATTTTTATGATTGGTTCCAACACCAAGGCTTTTACAGGTACTCTGATGGCCATGCTGGCCGATGAAAAGAAATGTTCCATGGATGATAAAGTTGTTAAATGGCTGCCTGGCTTTACCATGAAAGATCCATGGGTCGCCAAACAAATAAACCTTACTGACATTCTCTGCTGTACTGGGATTCCGATTTGAAAAATGAAGAAGTGATACAGAAATTTGGTCAACTCACCCCAACGTACGACTTCAGGACCAAATGGGGCTATACCAATGCCGGATTCGCAATTGCCGCCGAATGTATGAAAAAAATCACCGGAGAAACCTGGGAGTCAAATCTGCAAAAAAGAATTCTCAATCCGCTGCAAATGAACAGAACCATTCCTCTCTCGGCCGATTTGCCAAAACAAAGCAATATTGCAACTCCTTATACACTTGTTTTCGATACGATAAAAAAACTTCCCTTTCCTGTGATTGACAATCTGGCCGCGGCGGCTTCCATGGGTTCTTCAGTCCAGGATATGTCGAACTGGCTTATTTGTCTGCTCGACAGCGGAAAATTCAGAAATAAAACAGTAATCCCCTACCCTGCCATAAAAACTACTCAAACGCCAAAATCAATCATTGGAAATGCCAGGCGTATATTCAATACAAGTAATTTTCTTCTCTACGGCCTTGGCTGGGAGCTTCAGGATTATGACGGGAAACAGATTGTGCATCACAATGGGGGTGTAAATGGCTTTGTTACATCGGTAACTTTGCTTCCATCCGAAAAACTTGGAATTGTAGTTCTCACAAACACCGATCAGAATTACTTTTATGAAGCGCTTCGCTGGGAAATTCTGGATGCCTGCCTCGGTTTGTCGTTCCGCAATTACAGCGCTTTTTATAATGGATACTATAAACGAGCTCTCAGCAGGGATATTTCAGAGTATAAAACCTGGAAAGATTCTGTGGCAAACAAACCCGCAAATGTGGATCTGAAAAAATACACCGGAAGGTATTCGCATCCTGTGTATGGTTGTTTAAATATAAGTGAAACTGAGGGTAAGCTAAGGGTTAGTTTTGAGCACCATTCTAAAAAAACGGCAACACTGGAATATATGAGCCCAACCCGGTTTCTGTGCAGCTACAGCGATATCACTTATGGAATTAAGCCCTGGGATTTTAAAATTGAAGATAAAAAAGTTAATGCGCTAACCCTGAGAGTTGCAGACTTTCTTGAATATACAACATACGATTTTGTGAAGCAGTAGCGTTTTTGAATAAAAAAAGATAAATTTGTCCTTATTTTTTGAAGTTATGGATACGATGCAGAAATATGAGAATCTGAAAGCTATTCTCACCGAAATGAAAGAGGTTGTGGTTGCATACTCCGGCGGAGTAGACAGTGCCTTTCTATTAAAAGTAGCCCACGATGTGCTAGGCGATAATGCCTATGGAGTTCTGGCTATTTCTCCAACTTACCCTTCACGGGAATTTGAAAGAGCCAAGGAAACTGCTGCAGTTATTGGTGCCCGTATCAAAATCATTGAAACAAATGAGCTCGAAGACGAGAAATTTAAGAATAACCCGGTAAACCGCTGCTATTTTTGCAAAAGCGAACTTTTTACGCGTATTGTTGCCGAAAGTCGTCAGTTTAAGAATTTTGTGGATGGAAGCAATTTAGATGACAAAGGTGACTACCGCCCTGGGATGAAAGCCCTGGATGAAAAAGGCATCCGCAGCCCCCTGCAGGAAGCTCAGCTTACAAAGGCTGAAATCCGCGAACTTTCTAAAATGCTGGGATTACCAACATGGGACAAAGATGCACTTGCTTGTCTTTCGTCTCGTTTCCCTTATGGGGAAAATATTGATATTGAAAAGCTTCGCGTTGTGGACGAAATCGAAAATTTCCTTTACGATTTAGGTTTCCGTAACATCCGCGCACGTCACCAGAAAAATACGCTTAAAATTGAAGTACAACCCTCGCATATCGCCAAGTTCTTCCAGGACGATGTTCGCACACAGGTGGTGAATAAAGCCAAAGGCTTGGGTTATAAATATGTAACTGTCGATCTCGAAGGTTATCGCCAGGGTAGCATGAATGAAGTGCTGGGTGAACAGTTGCGGGTGGCTAATTGAGGCCTCTGTGTGAAACTGCAGACTTTGAGGCTGAATTACAAATTCAGCCTAGCATATAATATTGATTTATAAGAATTATGAGCTAAGCGGAATTTGCAATTCCGCTTTATTTCTCTCCATCCCTTTTGGTAAAAGGTTTACAAAATAATCTCCTTGAAATTTTTGCGGGTAATGTGTTTGAGTTCGCTATCGGGATATGCTTCTGAAAACGACTTAGGGAACCGGACTTTATCATTGTTCCACTTGAACTCGTAAGCATGAAGTTTGCCCTCGTATTCTTCCACAAAATCAATCTCCTGCTGTGTAAGTGTTCGCCAAAACCACTTATTTGTGTATAACTCACGGTAATGATTGAATTTTATCCGCTCGGTAATAATAAAGTTTTCCCACAGGGCTCCAACGTCCTGACGTAAATTAACTGGATTGAAATTTTTAATGATTGCATTGCGAATGCCATTATCCCAAAAATAGATTTTTTTGGCTTTTTTCAGCTCATTGCGCATGTTCCGGTTAAGGCTTGGAAGGGTGAAGATAACGAATGACTTCTCAAGCAAATCTATATATTTCTCAACTGTTTCCTTGTCTGCCCCAACGAGCTGTCCAAGTTCATTATACGAAACCTCATTACCCATCTGAAAGGCCAGCGCCTGAAGCATTTTATCCACCAGAACAGGTTTCCTTATTTGCTCAAGAGCCAGTAAATCTTTGTAAAGATAACTGTTTGTTATAAGTTGTATCAACTTCTGTTCTTCACCAGGATTATTAACAACATCAGGATAGTAACCATAAACCAAACGATGTTCTAAAAGGCGGGTTTCCTCAATTTCGGAAGTATGGTTTACCATTTCTCCAAAGGATAATGGATAAAGGTTATACTCGAATTTTCGTCCGGTTAGGGGTTCGTTCAGGTGATTGGCAATATCCAGGGAAGATGATCCTGTAACGATCACTTGTATATCTTTCAGGTTATCGATGATTAGTTTTAAGGTAAGACCGATGTTGCTTATTTTCTGGGCTTCGTCAATTACCAGATATTTATTGTTTCCAATCAGGGCTTTCAAACGTGTGGAGGTTGCATTGGCAAGTAAATCGTTTGTATCGGCTTCGTCTCCGTTTATCCATAACGTTCTTTCTCCAACCAAATCAATAAGACGATTCACAAGAGTTGTTTTACCAACCTGCCGTGGCCCGGTGATGATGACAGCTTTTCCACGGAAAAAGTGCTTTGCAATAACATTTTCTAAAATTCTGTGGATCATAATTGAAAATCTTTACGACCACAAAATTATTATATTTTTCGATCGTAACCGAAAAAATAGGTCGAATTTTTCGGTTACGATCGAAAAATTCGACCTATTTTTTCGGTTTAGGCTATAAAT
This sequence comes from Bacteroidota bacterium, assembly GCA_021779665.1. GTDB lineage: Bacteria > Bacteroidota > Bacteroidia > Bacteroidales > JAAUTT01 > JAAUTT01. The sequence goes on from JAJYAG010000043.1 coordinate 18,375, forward strand.
TCAAACTCATTTGAGAAGCGCTATCGTCTTCATCGGGATCGAAATCCGGACCTTCATCTGTAGGTTCAGGTTCTTCAGGCTCCGGCAGTTGAGGTGGTTCGAGCGGTTCAATTTCGGTTATTTTACCAACTTCGTAAGTGGTTAATCGCTTGCCTTTGGCCTTGCAACCCTTAATAGCTATAAATTCATCGGCAACTATGATGTCTTTTGGTCGGGTTTTGTGCGGACCGCTGTATTTAATTTCGAATCTTGGACGAGGTTCGCCCGAAATCAGCACCAGTCTTGATCCTGCCTCTTCAGCTGTGAAGTTGGTGAGTTTATCAGTCGCCTCGAAACTGAAACGTTTCAGATAATAGAATTTCTGCTCTCCGTCAAAGTATACAGCCGTGTATATCTTTCCCGAATTATATTTCTCAACAAACAGGAGATCGTCCTCGAAATGGTTCGAGAGTTCGAAGGTACTTAACCGGTATTGGCCGCCTTTTGTTACTACAAGCAATTTATCACCATTACGGAACTCGCCCAGATAATTGCCTTTTCCGTCGATGTTCAAACGGCCAACGCTTTCGTCGAACCAGATTTTTGTTCCTCCAAGAGTTGAACTCCCCTTTTCCTTTAAAAGAATTTTATGGATAGCATATCTGGTAAGAATGTTCCCCATTGCATCGCGACCTTTGATGGCGAGATCGCCAAAATCTACGTCCATATCGAGGTTTTTCAGTCTTGGACGCGGACGCAGGATAATCCTTACAATTTCGGCCTCGCCGTTAGGATTGGCCGAGAAATATAACAGACGCGAATCAGGAGAACCCTTCGTAAGTGTATATTCTTTATCGCGGGTAATCCCAGTAATGGCACAGCGCTTCATCATAATGGGACCATTTTTGCCATCGCGGTAAATCACATTATAAATGGTGCGGTTGTCGTTTTTCTTGAAAACATTTACATACTGCAGCTCTTTGCCAAGGAAAGCCTTTTCGGATACTTTGTTGATGATGTAAGTCCCGTCTTTACGAATGGCAATCACATCGTCAATATCGGAGCAGTCGCAGATGTATTCGTCTTTTTTCAATCCTGTACCGGCAAATCCTTCTTCCCAGTTCACGTAAAGTTTTTCGTTTGCAACCACTACCATGGTAGCCTCAATATTGTCGAAACTACGGATTTCGGTTTTACGGTCGCGGCCTTTGCCATATTTTCTGCGGATATCCTCAAAATACTTAATGGTGTAGGGAACGATATTCGCGAGGTTATGACGCACTTTTACAAGTTCGTCTTCAATGCCTTTGATAAGTTCATCGGCCTTTTTGATGTCGAACCGGGAGATTTTTCTTACAGGCTTTTCGGTAAGCTTCAGAACATCATCACGTGTAATCTCGCGGCGGAAAAGCTTTCGGAATGGATCAAAACCTCTTTCAACTGCATCGATCACCTTCTCCCAGGTTTCAAGATCCTTTTCCAGTTCGCGGTAAATCTTTTCTTCGAAGAAGATTTTCTCAAGTGAAGCCATGTGCCAGTCTTCCTCCAGCTCGTTGATACGGATTTCGAGTTCTTTCTTAAGCAGATTAAGTGTGTTATCAGTCGAAATTTTCAGAATTTCGCTGACACCAAGAAACCTTGGCTTATCGTTCTCAATAACGCACGCATTGGGCGAAACAGGGATTTCGCAATCGGTAAAAGCAAAAAGCGCATCGATTGTCTTATCAGGATCGATACCCGGAGCCAGATGGACCAATATCTCCACATTGGCAGCAGTGTTGTCGTCGACCTTTCTGATTTTAATTTTGCCCTTTTCATTGGCTTTGAGGATGCTTTCGATCAACGAAGATGTGGTACGACCAAAAGGCACTTCGTTGATTACGAGTGTTTTCTTATCCAGCTTACTGATTTTGGCGCGAACTTTAACTGATCCGCCCCTTAACCCATCGTTATACCTGGCAACATCGATAAGTCCTCCGGTTGGAAAATCGGGGTATAACTCAAAAGGCTGGTTTTTCAGATATAATATAGACGCTTCAATAAGCTCGTTGAAGTTATGCGGAAGTATTTTCGAAGCAAGACCAACAGCAATACCTTCCACACCCTGGGTGAGCAATAAAGGGAATTTAACCGGAAGAGTAACAGGCTCCTGATTACGTCCATCGTAAGATGGTTTCCATACCGTGGTTTTAGGATTGAAAATTACCTCGAGTGCAAATTTGGAAAGACGAGACTCGATGTAACGAGGTGCAGCAGCACTGTCGCCGGTAAGTATATTTCCCCAGTTACCCTGGCAATCAACTACCAGATCTTTCTGGCCTAATTGAACAAGGGCATCCCCAATGGATGCATCACCATGCGGGTGGAACTGCATGGTATGCCCAATGATGTTTGCCACCTTGTTGTAGCGACCATCGTCCATACGGCGCATGGAGTGGAGAATACGACGCTGAACGGGTTTCAGCCCGTCGTTGATATGCGGAACTGCACGTTCCAGGATTACATACGATGCATAATCCAGGAACCAGTCCTGATAAAGGCCTGTTAAAGGAATAATGTTGTGGATATCTTCGTGATGCTCATCAGGAACAATTTCTTTGGGATCCAGATGCTCATCATCTTCAGAAGGTATCTGTGTTGTTTCGTCGGACATGCTTGTCTAAACTATTGTAAATCTTTAAATAAGTTCTTCTTCGTATTCTTCCTCTATACGCAGGTTTTCAATAATAAAATCCTGACGTTCCTGGGTGTTTTTGCCCATGTAGAATTCAAGCAAACCCGAAATACTATCGGCTTTCTTAATTCGCACAGGTTCCAGTCGTATGCTGGAGCCGATAAAGTTCTTGAACTCATCGGGAGATATTTCACCAAGACCTTTAAACCGGGTGATTTCGGGGTTCGGCCCTAAGGACTTGATTGCCTGCTCCCGTTCCTGATCGGTATAGCAATAAGAGGTTTTTTTCTTGTTACGAACCCTGAACAGTGGCGTTTGCAAAATATATAGGTGGCCGTTTTTGATAAGATCGGGGAAGAACTGCAGAAAGAAGGTGATCAAAAGCAAACGGATATGCATTCCGTCAACATCGGCATCTGTTGCGATGATTACCTGATTGTAGCGAAGGTTTTCAAGTCCATCCTCGATATTCAAGGCAGCCTGCAGGAGGTTGAACTCTTCGTTTTCGTAAACAATTTTTTTGGTAAGACCATAGGTATTGAGCGGCTTCCCTTTTAAGCTGAATACCGCCTGGGTGTTTACATCGCGCGATTTGGTGATGGAACCGCTGGCCGAATCCCCCTCGGTGATGAAGATGGACGAATCGTTCCGTCTTTCATCGTCGGTGTTGTAATGGACACGGCAATCGCGCAGCTTACGGTTGTGAAGGCTTACTTTTTTGGCACGTTCCTTAGCCAGGGTTTTGATGCTGGCCATGGATTTGCGTTCTTTTTCGCTTTCGATGATCTTCCGGAGCAGCAGTTCAGCAGTATCGCTATTTCGGTGAAGGAAATTGTCGAGTTCCTTCTTAATGAAATCGCCAATAAATTTGCTTACCGACATTCCGCCCGGAGCGATATCTTTGGAACCTAGTTTGGTTTTAGTCTGCGACTCGAATACAGGTTCTTCCACTTTTATACTGATGGCTGCAATAACCGAAGCCCTGATATCGGAAGCATCGAACTCTTTGCGGTAGAATTCGCGGATTGTCTTTACAAGTGCTTCGCGGAAAGCCTGCAGGTGAGTACCTCCTTGTGTAGTATTCTGTCCATTCACAAAGCTGTAATATTCTTCACCGTATTGATTGCCGTGACACATAGCAAGTTCAATATCCTCGCCCTTGAGGTGGATAACAGGATATAACCCGGGGCTGCTCATATTTTCGTTGAGCAGATCGAGCAAACCATTCTGGGAGTAGAACTTATTTCCGTTGAAATTTATGGTAAGGCCGCTGTTCAGGAAAACATAGTTGCGGCACATGGTCTCGATGTATTCCGAAATAAAATGGAAGTTTCCGAAAAGCTTTTCGTCGGCAACGAAATTAATCAAAGTCCCATTCGGTTTATCGGTGGTGGTTTCCTCTTCCTCTTCAATAATATTTCCTTCGCTGAATGTAATGGCCCGGGTGCGGCGATCGCGGAAAGCCTGAATCACAAAACTCGATGAGAGCGCATTAACGGCCTTGATACCAACCCCGTTCAAACCCACAGATTTCTTAAAAACCTTTGAGTCGTATTTGGCACCGGTGTTCATTTTAGAAGCAACATCCACCAGTTTCCCAAGAGGAATACCACGCCCATAATCGCGAATCTGGACTTTACGTTCGGTAATGGTAATATCTATTTGTTTTCCGAAACCCATCATATACTCGTCGATGGAGTTATCGAGCACTTCTTTTATAAGGATATAGATACCATCGTCGGGAGAAGTACCGTCGCCGAGCTTCCCGATATACATCCCGGGTCGCTTGCGGATATGCTCCTTCCAGTCGAGGGTCCTGATACTATCTTCTGAATAATTTGCAGTCATAGTGGCGCCAAAAGTTTGGGCAAATATATACAAAGCAAAGGTTGGCTGTAACAAAGTTTATCAACAGTTAAAGAAAATATGTCGATTTTATTGGGGTTTTGGAAGGAATTCGGTTAATAAGTTGGTTGAAGGTATTTAACTCGGCCGGAAACAATAAAAAAGACTTATTCCTTCACCTCACAATGCCCGCAACCACATTCCTTTCCCTTTGCTTTTTCAAAAGCCTCCCGGCCTTCATTAATTGAAAAGTAGATCAACCCGGCAGCACCGATGACATCGGCATAGGCAAAACCTGTTAATTCGTAAATCAAACTGGCGACGAGCAGCACAATTGACATGTACACGCACACTTTGGTACAGTTGGCATCGGCAATAATCGGATCGGAGTTGAGCTGACGGCCAACGCTTTTTTTGGCCCAAACGAGCCATAGCATTACAGCAATGGAAATGGCTGAAATAACAATTCCCCAGAAAGTGGTTTCAGGTTTATGCCCCTGAATTATGTTAACAACAATACCTGCCAAAAGCCCGAGAGAAAGCAGGTAAAATGCTGTGCCGGTAATTCTGAGGGCGGTAACTTCAAACTGACTTTTTGAGCTATTGGGATTCTGGCGTATACGAGTTATCATCATTGCGATGCCAATACCTGAAATAACCTCAATAAAGCTGTCGACACCAAATCCAAATAAAGCAAGGGTCTCGTCTTCATATCCGAAGAACATGGATACCAACCCTTCTATTATATTATAAAATATTGTAAACAAGCTAAGTGCATAAGCTTGTTTCATAAGTTTTTGTTCTTTCTCCATCGTTTCAACCAAATAAAAACAATAACGCAAGAAAGCAATTTTCGTTCATAATTTACAATATTACTTTAACGAAACAAGCTGCTCCATAGCCGCTTTTTCAAGGTTTGAAACTTGTTTAAGCAGTTGAGATGCTTCTTTTATAAAATCAGGATTGTCTGCTCTCCCGGCTTTTTCAATTAATCCTGAGACCTCTGTCCACAAAGTTGCAGCTTCTTTAAAGTATTCATAAGCATTCTCAATATCTTTAATTTTAAGCAGCTGGTAACTTTCGTTCAGAAAGTCGCGGTAAAGATTTCGAAAGATGGCACCACCAGTTCCGGCTCGCTCCATCAATACAGCCATAAGCTGAAAATCTGCCGCTTTGTTTTTACTGGCGTGGAACCATTTTTCAAGTTCAGAAGCCATCTTGAGAATGCCTTTGTAAGAAATATTTTGAATGGGAGGATTCAGATACTCCGAAGCATTGTTTTTCAAAGCTTTCTTCACTGCTGTCGAAAGATCAACTGATGCATCCTTTTTTGCGATGGTATACCAAAGATTCTTTGATGACATAGGCCCTTTTTCGTTTCGGGCGAGTTCCAGACTTTTCAGAGATGTTTTTACCTGGGAGCCCTGCTGTGCAGTATCCACAAGGTATGCAGAACTGCTGTCGTATCCATACATGGCGACATAGTGACCGGCAAAGTGAATTTTAATGGTGAAATATTCGAGGTGATAGCAGTCAAGCTTCAGTCCCACAGGGATATTCCTGTCGATTGCAGCCTGAACGTCTTTCCAGGCTTTGGCTACCGAGGATGTTTCGTTTATTGTAAGCTCCAGGTTGAGATTCCTGGCAATGTTGGCTGTAAGTGCATCTGACTTTATGCGACCGCCGATAAAAGGCAGCGGCATAGTTTTCATGTTCCACACAATGAAGCTCAAACCTTCGCCTAATCCAAAGAGCATTGGCTCCGACAGATCAACACCAATGTGTTTCAGGAGTGTACCCGTTGCAGTTGTTTCGCAGTGTTGCCCAATGTATGGCGTCAAATCTTTGATGATCATTTCCTTTTCTTTTTAATTACCTGAAGTTTGTTTTCTGTCATATAGGCAGCATAAGCATTGTAGCCGTTTTCTTTTATAAACCTCAAACTGGCAGGACGGTCGGATTTGAATACCAGTGCAAAAATTTTAGAAACAGGGTTGTTGAATTTTTTGCAATCCATTGGATCTGAAAATTCTTTACAATCGGCACAACTGGCATACCCATGCTCCATGTTGCAGGTTCGTATTTTGCACCAGGCGGCCTTTTCGTTTTTCTGGCAACCCGTGCATTTCCCATTTGTAAATCTCTTACATGCAGCACAGTAAAGTCCGCAATAGGCAATTTGTTTGGGATTATTTGCAATTTCAGCGTTCATCATGTTGTTTGTTTTAATCAGGGGTTTATGATTTAGTTTAAAGTATAGGAAACGATGGAAGACAATGAACTTCTATGAGCTGCTAACTACCTCATTTCCACATTTCTATTTTATATGAAATTCATTCTTCACTTTGTCAAAGCGACTTTCGAGGCAAACACTTACATCAGTGGTGATAAATTTACCATTGTAAAAAAGGCTGAAGACAGTGGCCGGTGAAGGCGCCTGCTGAGCTTGTTCCATGCTTTCCAATTTAACAACTTTCAATGGAATACCTCTTTTTGCTGCCGTTTCAGTCAAACTGTTCTTTACATGAAATTCCGAGAACGGGCAACGGTTTGAATAATAAACTACAAGGCCATTACTTTCGGGACAAACCCCATTGCGAGATAAAGGATTAAATGAAGGATTTTCAGCCTCAGATATTAATTTCAAAGCCAATAGGCTGAATCCTGCAGGGGTTTTCTCTATGGTTTCGAAACCATGCTTCAGGAGCCATTTGGTATCGCTCATAAAGTGAAACTTAATGGTTCCCACAACTGTAACCAGACCATTTTTGTGTTGTACTCTGGCATCGTCTAATGCCATGTTTAACAGTGCTTTTGCATATCCCTGACCCTTGTATTGGCCCGATACCCAAAAACAATTGACCAACAAATAACCAGGAGCAAGAACAGGTGCCCAGCCTCTTTCAGCAGGTCCGTATTCGATAAAAACTTTGGCTCTTGCATCAATACGACGAAAAACATACCCGCTTTCGAATTCCCTTTTGAGCCATTCCTTCTTTAGGTTGTAGCCTTCTGCACACTTTTTATCAGAAAAAGCGCAGCATATATGTTCTTTGCCAATATTTGACTGGTCAATTCGTATAATCTTTTCCATAAAATAAATCAGAATAACGATTGTTGAACCGGATTTTTGGGAGTGTAAAATTTCATTGCATAAGGCAGTCCGACTTTCCGGCAGGTTTCCTGAAAAAGTCTTCGAAGATTATCGTGATCAGGAACATTACACGAGTAATCGTGACCATAACGAACCATGTAATTCTCTTTCATACCTGGAAATTTTTGGTCGAGTTGCTCGTAATAATATTCCCGCTGACCTTCACGCAGTGTCATTCCCATCAACCCCAATATGTAGCCGGCTCCTGCATCTTTAGCTTTTACTATCAGTTGCTCAATGTTTTCAGGATTATCAGTAATGTAAGGTAAAACCGGCATCAGAGTAACGCCGCAGTAAATTCCGGCCGAGGAAAGAGTTCGAATTGTTTCGAACCTTACTGATGAAAGCGGAGCTCCAGGTTCAATTTGTCGCGACATTACATCGTTGGCGGTAGTTATGGTAACCGAAACAGCTGCATAAACCTTGGAAATTTCCAGTAGAAGTTCAATATCCCGGCACACGAGATTACTTTTGGTAATCAGATGTACCGGGAACTTATGCCGGGCTAATATTTCAAGTGCTTTTCGAGAGAGCAGCAGTTCCTTTTCGATGGGCATGTAAGGATCGTTCATACTTCCAAAACCAATGGTATCTTTCTCACGTTTGGAGCGAAGTTCCTTTTCGAGCAGTTCCAGAGCATTTTCCTTCACCTGGATATCAGTGAAATTATCAATTCCATAACACTTGCTGCGCGAATCGCAATAAATGCAACCATGCTGGCATCCACGGTAAAGATTCATATTGTAACGAATGCCAAAATACGGGTCACTCCCTTTTTTAAGCGGCGAAAGTATGGTTTTAGCCTGGATGAAACGAGTCATTGATAGATTTCAGATTTGAAAATAAAGTTAATTATTTTGTCGATTGTCCATAGCTGATAGTCGATAGCCAATACCACTTAAAATTTCAAACCTTTTTATTCATTCTGATTATTATCACCATTGCCACCCATGCCTGGAAGAAAGCGCTCAGGGTCCAGGTAATTGCAAGCAACAAGGATACTTTAAAGGAGGAAAGCGTCATGATCATTCCGGGAATAATGGCTATAAACCAGTATATCAGAGAAAAATAAAAGGCAATTTTCCAGATACTTCCATTAAAAAACGATTTCGCACGATTCCATAACCATGCAAAAGCAAATGCCAGCAGAAATGGTTGAAGAAAATAAATGTACATCAATGGGTCGTCCCATGAACGAAATATCTGAAAATTCTCGTATTCGGCACTTACCGAAGGGAACATAAAATTAAATAGGTACCCGATAAGCATTCCGGCAGCAAATAATCCAAGGGCGGCAACAAGGCCGGGGATAAAAATCTTTTTCATTGTTTTGATGATTTAAGGTTAGAGAATATTGAAGTCCATGGTAGACAAACGTCGGTCCACGGCCAATACAGAACAACCATCTGGACTGGGTTTGCTGTGGACTGGGTCTGCTGTCAGTCGACTATTTTACACCCACCTGCACTTCGGTGAGGTTATTTTCGGGGTTATTAAAATCCATGTGTAGGTATACTTCCCGACAAACTCCGTTGGGAGTAAGGTTCTGCTTTCCGGTTTCCATAAAAAGTTTATGGTATGTTTCAGGAAGTTTTTCCCAAGATCCAGAGTGGGTAATTGCCAGAGATCTTAACGCCGGAATGGTTTTGACTTCAAATTTTCCTTGATAGCTTGCAGGAGCAGTTACCGGAAGGGCAATGTCAAGAGTGAAAACTGTATCAGCATGACCGTCCATCCCGGTGTAGATCCAGTAAACAGGACCGGTTATTTCAAGGTTGTTTACCACAGCATCCTTATATAATTCAGCAGCCTTTACCCGGACATACTGAAATATTCCCGCGAAGTTAGTCTGAACTGAGAAGGTTAATGCTGTAAAGGCATTTTGAGATGTGATTTCCATAGGGGTTGATTTTAAATTTCTCTGCAAAGAAAAACAGCAGTTGTGTCAACCTTATGGCAACAGTATTTTTCTAAAAGCGATTTTTTACAGATTTTATAAAATCTGCAAAAGCATCTTTGAACTTTTGAGGCGTAACCACCTCAACAACATCCGAATACATCATCATCCATCGAATAAAATAATCCTGATCGTTCACCACAAAATTGAGATCAACATAATTTTCCTTTTCTTCTTCTCCAATAAATCCGTAGTAATAACGTGTGGTTTGGATAAGTTTAGCCTCAACTTTCGGGAAGCGGACTGTGACTTGTTCCAGTTCATAGGAACTTTGCATCTGGCTGAAAAAATCCTTGACAGACTTTATTTCACGGGGATTGTAGGTTTCGTCGGTTGCTGAAAGCTTATAAATACGGTCGAGCCTGAAATCGCGGTAATCGTTGCGATATCGGCAATATCCTATCAGATGCCAGCCCATGCTGTAAAAACATAAACCAACAGGCTCAACCAGGCGGTCGCGCACAAGTTCCTCGTTATAGCCGGCACGGTAATCTATCTTCAAGACTTTTTTACTGACGAGTGACTGCTGCACGTCCAGGATGTAGTTATTGGGAGCTTCGGGTGCAACTTTAGGTGCATAATGAAAAACTTCAATATTGGTATCGAGCCTGTCGAGGTAATGTTTTTCCTTTTCAGGAAGAACAGCTTTGATTTTGTACATGGCCGATTTATACTGCTCGTTTACTGATTTATCGGCAATTTTCTCAATAATTTTCTCGGCCGTAAGCAACGACGATGCTTCACTGGTTGTGAACATTACCGGAGGCAGATGATATCCGTCGATTAAAAAGTATCCTTTCCCCGGTTCGGCACCCACGGGTACGCCGGCTTCTTCCAGGGCCTTCAGATCGCGGTAAGCGGTACGTTTACTGATTTCGAAACGGGCGGCAATTTCTTCGGCAGTGACAAACTTCTTACTCTGAAGCTGAATAAGAATGGCAGATACGCGGTCGATACGGTTCACAATTCAATGGATTAACTTTTCACGTTGAAAGATATGAAATTTAGACCGATAAAACCCAAGATGCTATAAATGATAATATTAATTGGATTTCATCTTCTTCGCAAAGAAAACCTGAGGGTGCGCTCCCGAAAACCCATACGACAAAGTATTTACTCACATTCCTAACACAAACAATTGCAACACTGCTTTTTGGCTATACAACATAACCGAGCCCAGGCAGCTTTTACCTGTTTTTCATATTCATTCTAAATTAATAGCAATTCACCCTTCTCTCTGAAAAAAATCAACCAAAACTGATCAATGGCTTAAAAAAATCTTTTTCTTTGAAAGTTGTTATAAAACACATTTTCCATTTTTGAAGATGTGGAAATTTTTAACCTTAAAAAACCTAAAATGACAAAGTTATCGTATAGCCATGGAGTTAGCGATATTCCGCTGAAAGGTGATACAATTGGAGAATCTCTGAGACAAACCGTTGAAAAGTATGGCGATTGTGAAGCCCTTGTTGTAGTAAGCCAGGGTTACCGTGCTACTTATAAAGAACTGTGGGATCAGGTGGGCGATGTTGCTAAGTCGCTAATGGCTTTTGGAATTAAGCGTGGCGACCGGGTAGGAATCTGGGCGGCAAACCGCTATGAGTGGGTGTTGGTTCAATTCGCTACGGCCCGCATGGGAGCTATCATGGTGAATATTAATCCGGCGTTTAAAGCGCATAACTTAAAATATGTGCTGGAGCAATGTAAAATGGACTTCTTAATTGCTTCGCACTATTTCCGCAAAACAGATTATGTGGATATTCTCAATAAAGTTCGTCCCGAATGCCAATACCCCAAGCGTACCATTATTATGGAGCGCGACTGGGAAAAATTTATTGCTGCAGGAAAAAAAATCAGCGACAATGAATTAAGAGAACGCGAACTTTCGTTACAATTCGACGATCCAATCAACATTCAATATACTTCGGGAACAACAGGCCATCCGAAAGGAGCCACTCTTTCGCACCACAATATTCTGAACAATGGATTTTTCATTGGAGAACGAATGTTTTATACTGAAAAAGACCGTGTTTGTATTCCGGTTCCTTTCTATCACTGCTTTGGGATGGTTCTGGCTAACCTGGCCTGTGTCACACACGGTTCGTGTATGGTGGTGCCGGGTGAAATTTTTGAACCTGAAAGTGTTATGCAGGCCGTACAGGACGAAAAATGCACGTCACTTTACGGAGTTCCAACCATGTTTATCGCCGAACTGGAACATTCAAGTTTCTCTAAATTCGACTTTTCGACACTACGCACAGGTATTATGGCGGGTTCCCCCTGCCCCATCGAAACCATGAAACAAGTGCAGGCCAAAATGAACATGACTGAAATTACTGTTTGCTACGGTATGACGGAGACTTCACCTGTATCGACCCAGAGCTTTGCCGACGACATTCTTGAAAAACGTGTAAGCACCGTAGGTACTGTACATCCTCATGTCGAAATTAAAATTATCAACCCCGAAAACGGAGCCATTGTACCGCGCGGCGAACAAGGCGAAATTTGTACCCGTGGGTATTCTGTAATGATTGGCTATTGGGATGCACCCGAAGATACCGCCAAGGTTCTCGACCGCAATGGCTGGATGCACACCGGCGACCTCGGAACCATGGACGAAGAAGGATATGTAAAGATAGTAGGCCGTATCAAGGACCTCATTATTCGTGGCGGCGAGAACATTGCACCTCTGGAAATTGAAGAATTCCTGATGATGCACGAGGCTGTTGAAAACGTTCAGGTAATTGGTGTCCCCAGCTTAAAGTACGGCGAGGAAGTAATGGCCTGGATAAAAATGAAAGATGGCTACGATTTAACAGAAGAAGACTTTGACGCTTATTGCCGTGGTCAGATTGCTACTTTTAAAATTCCGCGATACTGGAAATTTGTACAGGAGTTTCCGATGACGGTTTCCGGGAAAATCCGCAAAGTAGAAATGCGCGAAGTTTCCATCAAGGATCTGGGATTGGAAGATGTAGCAAAAATTAAAACTGCATAGGAGCTGTTTAGGGGTTTAGGCTTTAGAGATTAGAATGAAATTCTCTAAAGCCTGCAACCTAAACACCCAATCCCTATTTTATTTTTTTTACTCCCCCAACAATATCTAAATTTGCTGACCGTATTATTTCACAAAAACTTCGCATTTTGAAACCTGTAAAACAATTAGCCGGACAAACAGTAATTTACGGCCTTAGCACCATCGTTCCCCGATTCCTTTCTTTTTTGTTAGTTCCTCTTTATACATGGTTCTTTCCTGCTGAAGAATATGGAGTTGTGACGGAACTATATGCTTATGTGATTGTGCTAAACATTCTGCTCACCTATGGAATGGAGACAGCATTTTTTAAATTCAGTCAGGATAGCGGAAATGCCGATAAAGTTTACAGTACAATTCTCTCATCAATCCTTATCAGTTCGGGAATATTTGCATTAGCAACCATACTATTTGCACCCTCTGTAGCAGGAGCACTTGGTTACGAAAGTAACCCTGAATATGTGTGGATATTTGGCCTTATTATTTCCATCGATGCGGTTTGTGCCATCCCGTTTGTAAAGTTAAGAAAGCAGAACAAAGCATTCAAATTTGCATCTATAAAGCTTGCCAATGTTGGTATAAGCGTTGTTTTGAATCTGCTGTTTATTGTTTTCTTTCCATGGCTCATTCATAAAGGACATCATTTGCCGGTTTGGTTGTATAATCCTTCCATTGGCCTTGGGTATATCTTTATTTCAAACCTGGTTGCAAGTTCAATCACACTATTGATATTGTCTCCACTAATTTCGTTTAAAGGAGGATTTGATTTCAAAATGCTGAAAACCATATTGGCGTATTCCATCCCATTATTGGTGGCCGGTTTTGCAGGAAGCATCAATGAAGCTCTGGACCGTATCCTTATAAAGCATCTTCTGCCTGACAACGTAAATGCGATGGAACAACTAGGTATTTATGGTGCCAATTTTAAACTGGCGGTGGTGCTTGTCCTTTTTATCCAGACTTTCAGGTTTGCAGCAGAACCCTTCTTCTTTAATTATGAAAAAGAGAAGGACTCGCGGGTTGTATTTTCCCGAATTCTCAATTATTTCACAGCTTTTATCCTCATCATATATTTAGGCTCGCTTGCCAATCTCGACATTCTGAAGTATTTCATCGGAAAAGAATACTGGAAAGGTTTATACATTGTACCTGTACTGCTTTTTGCAAACGTATTTCTGGGGATATACATTTATTTATCGGCCTGGTACAAACTGGCAGGAAAAACAATGTACGGAGCATACATTGTGGCAATTGGTGCTGCACTTACAATTGCTGCCAATGTATTTTTTGTTCCTGCATTCGGGATTATTGCCGGTGCAGCAGGGCATCTCCTAAGTTACTTTGTAATGACGATCGTTTGCTACTTCTGGGGCAAAAAATATTATCCAATACCATATGAAGTGGGCCGAATATTAAAATATATGGGATTGGCAGTTGTTTTTACAGTTGCTATATTGCTTTTGCCAATTCACTCTGTGATCCTCCGCCTGGTTGCCTTTAACTCCATTTTACTGGTTTTTGCCTTTATTCTTCTTAAAGATGTTGGCATGATCACTGCCCTTAAATCGTCTATAACACAGCTAAAAAGAAAAGTGAGCAAAGGTTGAGATTTGCCCACTTTTCAATATCAATTTCGTTATTATTCTATTCCAGGTAGGTATAGCCGTACAATCCGGAGCGATAGTTAGAAAGGAATTCCTTTCCTTCTTCGGCTGAGATGATCCCTGATTTAACTGAAGTAGTCACCCATGTTTCAACGGTACGAACCATTTTCTTGGAGTTATACTGAACGTAATCCAACACTTCTGCAACGGTTTCGCCGTCGATAATCTGATCGATTTCATATCCTTTGTCGGTTACCGAGATATGCACCGCATTTGTATCGCCAAACAAGTTGTGAAGGTCACCTAAAATTTCCTGGTAAGCACCCACTAAAAATACACCAATGTAATACGATTCCTTGCTCTTGAGAGTATGAACCGGGAGGTAATACGACAGATTCTTGGTTGAGATGAAGTTGTCGATTTTACCATCGGAATCGCAGGTAATATCCTGCAATGTAGCCGAACGTGTAGGTTTCTCGTCCAAACGCTGGATAGGCATGATGGGGAATATCTGATCGATAGCCCAAGAGTCGGGTAACGATTGGAACAGCGAGAAATTACAAAAATATTTATCCGACAGCAGCTTTGGCAGTGACCGGAATTCGTCGGGCACATGCTTTATTTCTGTGGTCATTAATTGTATATCGCGGGCTATGGACCAGAAAAGACGTTCAATCTGAGCACGGGTCTTCAGGTCGAGTAACCCGAGGCTGAAAAGGTCGAGCGCTTCCTCGCGGATCTGCTGGGCATCGTGCCATGTTTCGAACATTCGCGGCTGATTCAGCTTATCCCACAACTGATAAAGGTCCTTCACTAGTTCGTGATCGTCAGGCTGAATTTCTTCTTCCTCTTCCCATGTGGGCAAGGATGTGGTTTCAAGAACTTCAAAAACCAGCACCGAATGATGCGCTGTAAGCGAACGACCCGATTCCGTAATGATGTTTGGATGAGGAATTCCATTCTTATCGCTCGCATCAACAAGTGTAGAAATGGAGTCGTTCACATATTCCTGGATACTGTAATTGATGCTGCTTTCGCTGTCGGATGAACGGGAACCGTCGTAGTCTACACCAAGGCCGCCGCCAATATCAACAAAATCAAGCCCAAAGCCACGCTGATAAATCTGAATGTAGAATTGTGCAGCTTCGCGCAAAGCAATTTTAATACGGCGAATTTTTGTTACCTGACTTCCAATGTGAAAATGAACCAAGCGAAGGCAATCCTTCATTTTATTCTTTTCAAGAAAATCAAGCGCTTCGAGCAATTCGCTTGAGGTTAATCCGAATTTACTTACGTCGCCACCGGAGTCTTCCCATTTACCGCTGCCGGAGCTTGCAAGTTTGATGCGCACTCCCAGATTGGGCTTAATCTTCAACCTGCGGGCAATGTTGGCGATTAGCTTTAACTCATTCAGTTTTTCGGCAACCAGGAAAATACGTTTTCCCATTTTCTGAGCCAGAAGAGCCAGTTCAATATAATCCTCATCCTTGTAACCGTTGCAAATAATCAATGAATCGCTGTCGGTATTAATCGCAATAACTGCGTGCAATTCCGGTTTCGATCCGGCCTCAAGACCAATGTTGAATTTTTTCCCGTGGCTTACAATTTCTTCCACCACAGGACGCATCTGGTTTACCTTAATAGGATAAATAATAAAATTCTGAGCCTTATAATTATATTCTTCGGCAGCAATTTTAAAACAACTCGACATCTTCTCAATCCGATTGTCGAGAATATCTGGAAAACGAATCAGCATCGGAGCCGAAACATCCCGTAACTGTAACTCGTCCACCAATTCTCTCAGGTCGACTTCAACCCCATTCTTTTTGGGTGTTACAACTACATTTCCTTTTTCGTTTATCGAAAAATAATTAATACCCCACCCAACTGTGTTATAAAGTTCAGCCGAGTCTTCAACGCGCCATTTTCTCATCAGCGTAAAGTATTAAGCTTTAATTGTTAATGAATAATTTTTATAAATTTTAAAAACGCAACGAAAATAATCAATGTATCAGACAAATAACCAATCGGACTTATAAATTTTAGCGATTGTTAAATATTTGTGCTACTGGATTAAAATTCAGGTTTTCGATATCAAAAAAAGGACCAGAATAAATCCTGATTTTCTGAGGTAATCAATTTGATATTTTTATTCCGGCTCAAGGCTGAAAAGGAATGCTCAATCCCTGGCAAAGACTTATTCAGTTCGGTAAGATCAGCGTTTTCAACGTTTCCATAAATATGAGAAGTTTTGATGATACCCTTTTCAATTTCGAGTTCGATGTTCAAGGATAAATTATCCGATGCGAAATTGTTTTTAAAAGTATAGTTTGGCGAATAACCAAAGTTCCAGTTCAAGTCGGTATATTTTGTGTTTGCTGAGTTTTGAATTTCGGCAATAGCCTCTTCCGAAAGAAAAAGAGGCGAAGCATTGTAATGATTCATTAAGTAATTGACAAGAGATTGGAAGAACTGATCTGTATCCATCTCCACAGTAATATTATCTTTTATGTTTGCAACTTTACTCCTGACAGATTTCACGGCCCTGTCGGTATATTTTCCTGCTTCCACATGTAAAGCATTGCGTAAGTGTGCTAATGCCGATGAATAAAGTAAGGTTCCATGATGCAATGTTCGTTTTCTGAAAATATGCTCTGCGTTGCCCGACACTTTCAAACCATTGATGAGAATATCGTTGCGAGGTCCTATTTCTGCCGGAATATCCAATTGTTGAAGAAATTCGGCTACGGGTGATATAAACGCTCTGAAGTTCACCAGATTCCCTTCTTCGCCATTTTGAAGAAAGGTAAAGTTGATATTTCCTTCGTCGTGAAAAACGGTTCCGCCACCCGATATCCTTCGAATCACAGGGATATTATTCTCGTGAATAAATCTGTAGTTTATTTCGCCCATGGCATTCTGGTGCTTGCCAACAACAACACACGACTTATTCCTGTAAAGAAAAATGATGTTTTGTGAAGAATTTTTCAGCAGGTATTCTTCCGTCGCCAGGTTGATACGGGAGTCGAGAGAAGCGCTTATTAAAAGATGCATTATTTATTTCGGATCAGATATACAAATTTAGACCATTCGACAGGCGGATATTTTTTCCCAGGCTGCTCCCAGCTTATAGCATGCAGAACATAGTAATAAATGCCTGCGGAGAGATCAGGACCGTTGCCATTCAATTGTCCGTTCCATCCTTCCCAACTGTTGATGTCGGGACCATGAAATTCGTAAACTTTACGACCACTCCGGGTAAAAATGGTAAGATGAAACTCCCGCATCGATACATTCCTGATCACAAATTTTTCGTTAAAGGAATCGCTGCCCCCAGGGGTGAAAAAATTGGGAGCATCCAATTCAGGTTTATTTACCGTAATGGTTGCAGTATCTTCGCGAACACATTTTTCCTTACTCTCGGCAATCAATTTTATTTTGTAATCTTTACCGTCCTTAGCTGTAAAATAATAAATATGTGGTTCGGGCGTATTGCTGGGAGTTGAAAGAATTGTCGTATCCCCATCGCCAAAAATCCAGGTATATTTCACTGCATTTTTGGAGTTATTCGTAAAATTAACGGTAACGGGGGCCGATGCAACCGAGTCGCTGTACTTCTTTTTATAATCAGTCTCAAAATCAGCCTTGGGAATAATAGAAATGTACTTTACCTTATCTTCTTTCGAAAGGTTGAAATTGTCGGTAGCCTGTGCCGTGTATTCGGTATCTTCTGTGGGCAGGTCGTCGCCTTCAATCCATATTTTGGCACCATCGCCTAACTGAACATTATTCGACGGATTGGCTGTCCATTTAATGTTTACAGTATTATTGAGTGTATGCCTGGCTTTGTTTACCACATTAAAATAAGTAAATCCGGAAGGTACCGCATTTGCCTGTAGGTTGGTGTATTCGCAGGTGCGGCGGTAAAAGTGAACTTCCCCGGCATTGTTCTTTTCTACAGAAAAACTCATACTGTTAAGAAAAACCCATGCAAACATGGTTGTATCGAGCCCCGCACGGGTTACCTGAACCTTGTACCCACCCTGATTAAGATTTGTAGCAACAGACGAAAGTGCGTTTGCATCCGTTTGAAATGGTGCAGAAAAAACATGATTCACCGTATCGTAAGCACTCCAGGTGAAAGTAGCAGGAATTCCGCCCTTGGCAAAGGCCTTAAGTGTTCCCATTTTTGCTGTTGCTCCCTGGTTGAAAATAAAAATACTATCGTGAGGTGAATAGGCAGTAGATACTTTGAAATCAGACGTTGTAGAAGAAATTTGTGCACAAACGGATGCTGAAATAACCAAAAAAATTAAGAACAAGAATGGGTGAAAAATTTTCGACATCGTTTTAAATCACTTTTTCAGAAAAACGTTATGCAACTTTATTTATTATTTATTACCGAGGTGCAATTATAAACCAAATTAGTTAAAAAACCCGACATAATTAATTTAACCTTCAATTGTATTTATCAGAAATACGATGCTCTTTTATTTTCAAAAATGGGTGAACCTCTTTGTACAATGCTGAAGATATGGTTTTAACATTCCGTGTATAATTATTGAAAAATAATAATGAAGTTGCATATATTAAGTTAGTATTTTTGGAGCAAAATTTTTTGAAGGTGATAGATTTTTTAAAAGAGTTAAATGAAGTTCAGAGCGATGCCGTTACAAATTATCAGGGGCCATCGCTGGTGATTGCTGGTGCCGGATCGGGAAAAACAAGGGTACTTACCTATCGCATTGCTTATTTGCTTGCACAGGGAGTTCCGGCACGTAATATTCTTTCGCTCACCTTTACAAACAAAGCCGCCAAGGAAATGAAAGAGCGCATTGGCTCTCTTGTTGGCGAATCGAGTGCCCGCAGCTTATGGATGGGTACTTTCCACTCTATTTTTGCAAAAATTCTCAGGTTTGAAGCTTCAAGTCTTGGCTATCCGTCGAGCTTCACCATTTACGATACCCAGGATTCCCGGAATCTGATCAAAACCATTATCAAGGATCTTAAACTCGACGACTCCGTTTATAAACCTGCTGATGTTCACTCCCGGATTTCGTCTGCCAAGAATGAACTCATTACCCCGCATGCTTATTACAACGATCCGGTTATTGCCGAACGTAACCGTAATTCGCGTGTGCCGCTAGTGGGTGAAATCTATAAAATGTACGCCATACGTGCATACAAAGCCGGAGCAATGGATTTCGACGATTTGCTGCTGAATACCAATATTCTGTTCCGCGATTTTCCGGAGATCCTGGCAAAATATCAGAAATCGTTCGGCTACATTCTGGTGGACGAGTACCAGGATACAAACTATGCCCAGTATCTCATTATCAAAAAGCTGGCGCAGCATCATCATAATGTTACCGTTGTGGGCGACGATGCTCAGAGTATTTATTCGTTCCGGGGTGCCAAAATCGAGAATATTCTGAACTTCCGTAACGATTATCCAAATTACAAACTCTTTAAGCTGGAGCAAAATTATCGCTCAACACAAACCATTGTAAATGCGGCTAATAGTATTATTGCCCGTAACCAGAAGCAGATACAGAAACAGGTTTGGTCGTCGAACACCATGGGCGACAAAATTCAGGTATTCCGCTCGGGAACCGATATCGAGGAGGGATTTGCGGTGGCAAATTCCATTCATGAAATAAAATATTCGGAAAGACTTAAGAACTCCGAGTTTGCTATCCTTTACCGTACCAACGCGCAATCGCGTATTTTTGAAGAATCGCTGCGCAAACGCAATATTCCTTACAAGGTTTACGGCGGTCTGTCATTCTATCAACGTAAGGAAATCAAGGACTTACTCGGTTATCTGCGGTTAATTGTAAATCCGCGCGACGACGAAGCTTTTAAACGCATTGTGAACTATCCTGCCCGAGGAATTGGAGATACAACCGTAGCTAAAATCGAAGCTTTTGCCAACGCCAACAACAAACCTGTTTTTGAGGTTGCATGCAATGCTCCGGCATTGGGACTGGATATTAACAAGGGCACCATGGGCAAACTCATGCAGTTTGTTTCGTTAATTCACGAATTTGCAGGTAAAATTGACAAGCTCGATGCCTACGACATGGCTTACCAGGTTACCACCATGTCGGGAATCCTGAAAGATCTCCAGGCAGACAAAACACCAGAAAACGTGAGCCGTTACGAGAATATTCAGGAGTTATTGAATGGTATTAAGGATTTTACTTCCAACAACTCTACCGAAAACGGTCCGGTTAACCTGGTGCATTACCTCGAAAACGTGTCGTTACTCACTGATGCCGATAACGAGAAAGATGAGGACAACGACAAAGTAACCATTATGACCATCCACTCTTCCAAAGGTTTGGAGTTTGGGGTGGTTTATATTGTTGGACTGGAGGAAGGGCTTTTCCCATCTACTATGACAATGGTTGATCAACGTGAACTGGAAGAAGAACGCCGGTTATTTTATGTAGCTTTAACCCGGGCCAAAATACGTGCATTCCTTTCGTTTGCTCACAGCCGTTACAAATGGGGAACTCCCACCAATTGTACTCCAAGCAGGTTTATTCAGGAAATTGATCCGGCTTACCTCGATCTTCCGAGAGAAATCAGAGGAAACGAACCTGCACCTTCCTTTGGTGAGCCTAAAAGAAAATTCAATGAACAAACGCTATTCGATAAAGTGCCTGTAAAAATAATACCTCCAAAACGGCCTTTCAATGGTGGCACAAACGGCTCGGGCTCTACTCCTGGCTCACAACCTTTCGTCGCTGATGACCCCTCGAAAATTCAGGTGGGAATGCAGGTTTTCCATGAACGCTTCGGACCCGGAAAAGTAATTCATCTGGAAGGCACGTTACCTGACTTAAAAGCTACTGTATTCTTTACCGATGCCGGTCAGAAAAGCCTTCTGCTTAAATTTGCCCGTTTAAAAATAATTAGCACTTCCTGATATGCGTATATTTCTGATAGGCTTTATGGGAAGCGGAAAAACCACGCTCGGCAAACAACTGGCTCGTAAGCTGGGGTATAGTTTTATCGATCAGGATGATTTTATAGAGGAGACGTCGGGATTCACCATAGCCGAATATTTTTCAACGTTTGGCGAGCAGGCTTTCAGGAAATATGAACACGAGATGCTTAAAAAACTTGTCGAATTCGATGATGCTGTAATTTCAACCGGAGGAGGAGCCCCCTGCTTTTTCAACAATATCGATATTATGAACGAAAACGGCCTGGCAATATACCTCAGAATGAAGCCCGAAGTACTAAAAAGCCGTTTAAAACATGCACAGGCTGAACGACCACTTATCAAGGGAAAAACCGAAGAAGAATTACTGGAGTTTATCAAATCCAAACTCACCGAAAGAGAACCTTTCTATATGAAAGCGAAACATGTAATAGAATCAATGGATCTTAAATCGGACGATTTATACCAAATGGTAAGATATTACATGGAAAATTAACTCAATAATTGCCTTCATTAGTGTCCCATTAAAATTGGGACGTATTAAAAATTAAACAAATTTGGCTCATTGAGCCTAAAACGTTCTTTGTCATTTTGAAATTTAGTTTTATCAAAGAGG
>JAJYAG010000226.1 GCA_021779665.1 Bacteroidota bacterium
TTTAAATAATGCAAAGAATTATGCCTTGTTTAATAAAGAAGAATCGAATTGCTATTATCGCACCGATTCCACTGTAAATGCAGGAACCTTGGAAATTACATATATCGATTGGTTTAGTAAAATAGTGGCTGGTAAATTTAAATTTGATGTTAGCAAATTCCAAAGATACCCCGACGAAGACCAAAGCCATGAATGTGATCCAAATATTTCAGTTACCGAAGGTAGATTTGATATAAAATATAAGTCACCTCCATTTTAAAAATTGTCTCACCAAACCCATCCACAATGCAAAATTTCTTCTCTAAGTTTTTGGGACGTATTTTAGTTGTACAATTTTTGTTTTCCTGCAGCTCTGACCCAATACAGCTGAAAGATCTGATAGGAGAGTATGCCGGTAACAGAGAACTTTCTTCAGATAGATTAATCATCAGATGTGATTCAACTTATGAGCTTCAGTTCCGAAGTTCAAAAGGGAAAATATTTAGGAACACCGGCAAATGGAAATTACGTCAAGATTTGCCGGAAATTACATTTCATGATTTTATCTTTTTTAATGACGAAGGGCCAGATAAGGTGATAGCTGAGAAAAACGGTTCTGAGGTAATCCTGAAAGGAGATTGGATAGCAAGAATTAGGATAACTCCAGGAGAATTAAAAATTATGTATGATTCTGAGCACGAAATTTTTTATTATAGGAAACTCCTTGATTAATTTTCATCTTTGTCTCACCAAACCCATGCTTTGTATATGAAAAAAGTACTCCCAACTTTTATTCTGATTTTATTCATCTGCCCATTATTTAGTCAGGATCCCAATATTACTCAACTCATCAACAGTGTGTCTGCTGACTCTTTGAAAAAATATACATACACACTTGCAAGTGATGAATTTGCAGGTAGATTGGCAAATACTCCAATGGATATTAAAGTATCAAATTGTATTTCCAGTTATTTTAAACAAAATGGATTGATGCCCGTAAACCACGATTCTTATTTTCAAAAGTTCCCGCCGTTATATAATTCTAAGCATCAGGAAAGCCTAAATATTGAATTAGGAGTATTCCCGAAGAAGATCGATTTTAAAACGCAAAACGTTATCGGGATTATTAGGGGTTCCGATCCAAATCTGGGCCATATAGTGGTTTCATCTCATCATGACCATCTTGGCAGATATAAAGATGGCAAACAAATTTTTCATGGAGCTGATGATAACGGAAGCGGAACAGCGGCTTTAATTGAAATGAGCAGAGTAGCTAAAATAGCATCGATCAAAGGATTTAAGCCTAAAAGAACTATTGTTTTTATTTCTTTTGATAGTGAAGAGTTTGGACTAATTGGGTCCGATTTTTATGTAAATAATCCTATCCTTCCTCTTGATAAAGTTTTGTGTAATGTAAATTTAGACATGATTGGAAGAATTGACAGCGTGCATGTAGGTAATAAAAAACAAAATGACAAGTATATTTATTGCATATATAAGGATTCGACTAAGAAAGTGATCACTAAGGATTATTTAAATTCCATAAATTCATCCTATACTCATTTGATATTAGATAATTATTATGACCAAGCTTCGGATAATAGCCGTTGGGCGAATATAATTCCCAGATCCGATCATTATTCCTTTCTCAAAAAAGGAGTTCCGGTGGTATGGCTTTTCAGTGGCTTGCATAAAGATTATCACAAACCAACAGATACTGCTGATAAGATTAACTATCCCCTTTTCAGTAAGAGAGTACAATTTGCTTTAGCTTTGATATATGATTTGGCAAAAATTTAAAATGTCTCACAAAACCCATAATTATGGTTTTTAATCAGATACTTATAGCAAACTGCTAAAACCAAAAAAATAATGCCTCATTGGAATACTATCACGTGGATAATCATAGTTTCGGTTCCTTTAATCGGAATCATTTCCCTATTCATTTCTAGTTCCATTGCTAGGCGAAACAAGGAATTACTCGAAACCGTTACAAGGTCTAACAGAGGAACAGCAACAGAAAGAGCTTTGGTGTTAAATCTTTTAAAAAATGGAATACCTGCTCAAACAATTTTTCACGACTTATATGTGAAAAAACCTAATGGAATTTACTCCCAGATTGATTTAGTTGTTGTAACCAGTGTTGGGGTTATTGTAATTGAAGTAAAGGAATTTAGCGGTTGGATATTTGGAAACGGAAAGCATTCACAATGGACGCAAGTCTTGGCATATGGAAAAGAAAAATTCCGATTCTACAATCCAATAATGCAGAACAATAGCCACATACAAACTTTAAAAAAACAACTAAAACAATTTGAAAAAATACCATTCTTTTCAATTGTGGTATTTTATGGTGACTGCGTTTTAAAGAGGTTAATTTCATTCCAAATGGAGCATTTCTTGTAAAATGGGATAGAGTAAATGAAGTGATGAAAAAAATAACTAACGAGAATATACCAGCGCCTTATACAAATAAAAGAGAGGTTGTTAATCTACTTAATTCAGCTGTTCTGAATGGAGAAAATGAAGAGATTAAAAAGCAACATATAAAGAACATAAAAGACATGCTTGGAAAGGAACGGATATTTGAATGAGAAATATACAATTTTACCCTATTCTATCAAATAAATATTAAAAATCTCACAAAACCCAGGTTAATACTAATCGTCTTTTCATCATTTTCAACACGATTAGATATGCAGTTAATCCTTTATGCTAACCTTTCAGCTCAGGTATCGGCACGTTCAATCGGGTATGTGGTGTTGTCAATTGTCTCTGCGGTCTGGTTAACTGTCATTGTGGCTTGGTTCATTGCGTTTGTGGGCGTGTCAAACGGTTTTGCGGTGTTGTCAGGTGGCTTTGTGCTGCGGTTCGATGCAATTGGTTTTACGTTCACGGTTATTGCGTTAAACAAAACTGCCATTGTGGCATTGTCAGCGGATAAATGGGAGCAGCTCCAGCTTAATTAAGGAGCTGCTCAGGCAATTTCTTCAATGTTATAATGTTTTCAGCCAGTTGAGGCATAACGCCGGCCATGAATTTTCGGTGCCATTGCCGCGACCTAAGCCATAACCATGTCCGCCTTTCTGAAAAATGTGCAGTTCCGATGGAATATTGTTTTGCTGAAGTGCTGTGTAATAAGAGATGCTGTTTTTAACAGGAACGGTTTTGTCGTCGCCTGAATGAACCAGGAATGCAGGGGGCGTCTGGGCATTGATCTGAAGCTCGTTCGAAAATCGCTTCACCTGTGCTTCAGTTGGTTTTTCTCCGATGAGGTTATTGCGCGATCCCATGTGGGTGAAAGTCGCGTCGAAGGTGATAACGGGATAGATCAGCAAGGAAAAATCGGGACGTGCCGAAGTTGTATCACTTACGTTATACACTTTCTCCATGTAATGGGTGGATAGGGTAGACGCCAGGTGACCACCGGCCGAAAAGCCCATCACGCCAATTTTCTTAGGGTTGATTTTCCATGACGCGGCATTACGACGCACAATTCTGAGCGCCTCCTGTGCATCCTGGAGCGGGCCAATGCTTTTGTCTTCCATTATTTTGTCGGATGGCAAACGGTATTTAAGTACGATGCCTGCAATACCCTGCTCGTTCAGCCATTTGGCAACAGCATGACCTTCGTGGTCAATGGCAACAATGCCATATCCTCCGCCGGGAATAATGAGCACTGCCATACCGTTGGCTTTTTCTTTTTTAGGAAGATAAACTGAAATTTCAGGATCGGTAACTTTTTCAACACGCAATACACCGTCTTTTCTGTCGATGGTGTTTTCGGTATAATCAGAAGCTTGTTTGGAGCCCGGAATTCCGTTGGGCCATACTTTCATGTTCACCGGCTGGGCAGTTGCGCTCAGGACAAAGGCTTGAACCATGATAAAGACTATTAAAAGTTTTTTTGTTTGCATTTCTTTAATTTTAAAAATTAGCCATTTAATTCGAAATAAGTCAAAAAAAATATTTTATCAATGTTGACTGGTTAAAATTATTAATGTCCGGTTAAATTAAGTAATGACTATCGTGATAATTTGTTGTAAAAAAGTAAAAAATCTAAAAGAACTCTCAAAATGGATTCCAAATTTTAATGGTTGATGACAGGAAGAATAGATCCCTCATTCCATTTCATTTCATTCGGGATGACAATTTACGCAGGATAAATAAGTGTAGTGGGCTGGAGGCGGAGCCTCCAGCCCACTACACCCTCTGATATTCAAATCAATTGTCATTCTGAACGAAGTGAGGAATCTGTCTTATTAAAATCTGTCATAAATAGACCTGACCGCAGGAAAATGGGGTATAATGCTTTAATGCCGGTGTATTCAACACTGTTTTGAATCGGTTCCTATTGCCATTTTATTACCATTGTTTCTTCGGGGCCGACCTTTAATACCGGTGTTATTGCTTTTGTTGATGCTGAAGAATAAAGCAGCGATGGCGTAAGCTTTTTATTCATTGTCAGCTCCAGGTTTGCCGCTTCTTTATTTTTATTGATGATAACAGAAATTACCGCATTGTCCGATTTCAGAAGCTTCATCAGCATCTGCTTTTGCGGTGTTTTGAACCGTAGCGGAACTGCTGCCAGCGTATTTGATAGTTCCTGTCCCAGAAATGCCTGCAGATTTTTATAGCCTTGTATTCTGCCGGCCAGCCCAACCAACGAGGGAATCCATACAACTTCTCCTTCGCCGTATTTATTTCTGGCAGCAATGGCCTCTTTGCCAATAAAGCCCATGGGCGTTGCTCCCGAAAGAGTCATATATCCTCTCCAGCAGTGTCCGGGAAGAGAAACGGACGGGGTGTTGAGCTTAACATCGAACAGGTTTCCTTCAAGTTTGAATTCGCTGATGCCGGCTCCAAATAACTTTTCGAAAGGAAACCCTGTTTGCATGGTACAATGGGCGTTTTCGTCGTAATAGGCGGTAAGTCCGTCAACAATCAGCTTGCCGCCTTTACTTACAAAGGCTTCCAAAGGCTGCCGGTAAGCGGAAGGAATAGATATCTGGTGCGAAAGGATGATGGTTGTTCCTTTATAACTGGTTTTGCCGAAATCGAATTCGCCTATTTCTTTCAGATTGCTTTGGATGCCCATTTCTCCAAGGGCTTCGAACCAGGATAAGGCCGATTTCATTACTCCTCCGGTATCGCGTCCTTCGAGGTGAGGTCCGCCGGTTTGAAGTTTCTTTTCAACCCACAACGATTCGCGTGTATACAAAATGTGAATGTCCGACTCCATTGCCGTTGCCCTGGCAAATAGCAGGGCGTTATTGTTAAGCACTTTCGCGACATTTCCTGCGGCTGTCAACCGGTCGGATGGCTGGTTTTTAAAGTCGACCATGGCCCATTCGCCGGCTTCAAAGCCCGATGCCCGGGGATTCAGGCTCCAGAATATCCCGCCTTTGCCACCGCTGCCTATTACTGTCCAAAGCCATTGGCTTATTTCTTCTTTTGTTGGACAAAGTGCATTAAATCCGCTGTAGGTATTGTTCCCGCCCTGAATTTCGGTCATGAGCCAGGGGATATTGCCCGCACCCGATTTGATGATTTCGCAGTTTGCCGACATTGCTACTGTATACTGACTGCGGTTAAAATACCCGAAATGCCAGCTGGCATGGGCAGAGCCTCCAAGCGAGGTCAGAATATTTCTCCATTGCGGAAAGTTATATTCGGCAACATTCTGGAAAATGGCGTGATTGTTTACGTGGAGATGACTGCCCGGGTCGTATTTGTAAACTTCATCTTTCAGCCATTGCAAAAACCAAACGTTATAATCGGCCAAAAAACGTTCTTCGTTAAAAGGAAAAACATTATAGCCGCTGGCATTGATGCCTTGCTGTCCGTTTTTTGCCAACCATTCCCTGTACATCTTTTTTGTAAACTCCTCGTCGGGAAGTTTGCCGCTTCCGGGTTCATTAATCAGAACCCATCCGTAATGTGATTTGAATTGTTTGAAATGGCTGACTAGGTTTTTAATATAAACGGCAATTGCATTGAGGTGCTCTTCGCTACGGGGAAATTTGAATCCTCCCACATCAGTAAAATCGGTTGCCGGAAAAAGATTTCCCCAAACCTTGATGCCGTATTTTTCACCGGCTTTATAGGCATGGTCAAACAACGTGTAATCCCACGACCCGTCGGGTTTATGCATGTAAGTTTCGAACATGCGGATGCGGCAAATGCTCATGCCATGCTCTTTCATAGTTTTGAACCACGAGTCAATGAGCTCAGGTGTTTGCCCGGGTTCGATAAATATCTCGGCACCTATCATGGGTGTCAGCTCCTGCATGGGCTGAGCTTTTAAATTGAAGAAACCTGTACTGATCCAGATTAAAAGCGCAAGGTTAAGCAGTTTCATAAGGTTAAGTTTCATAACTGTGTTTAAAAAGAGCGAAATTGATTATTTGGTTTGTATTGTTATTTCGGCAGGCGTTAAACCCTGGGCTTCTGCTTTCAGAACGATGGTTCCGGGTTTATTCCCTGTCGATGGGCGTAATATGGCCAGGGCAACACCTCTGAAAGTTTTTACTTCGGACTTTTTAAAGCTTGCCATGCAGTTGGGACAGGCACTTCCTGTACCGGCAAGTTCTCCGTCGCCGCTGATTGTAAATTTTACAAGATCAGTAGCATCTGGAATGATGTTTCCAAATTCGTCCGTGATTTCAACTTTTACATACGACAGGTCGTTGCGGCTGGATGCGATCACTGCTCTGTCGGGAGTGAGCTTTATCCGGGCCGGTTTGCCGGTGGTTGCTATTATTTTTGAAGTTACCTCAATGCCGTTTTCAAGTCCGACAGCTTTCAATACTCCCGGCTGATAGGGAACCTTGAACGTTGCAATTAATTTGGTTGAGTCGTTAACAATTTTTTCGCCTATTATTTTGCCGTTCAGTTCGAGCCTGACTGCCGGACAACGCGTAAATACCCTTACATCCATCATTGTGCCTTCGTTACCTGCCCAGTTCCAGTTCTGCCATTCTTCAGGCCAGCCCCAGTAACTAATCTTTTCATATTTCCCGGCAGGTATGGGTGCATGAACCGCCATCTCAAGTTTGCTGTTCCGCCAGATTACATCGCGGTAAAGCAGCTGTGGTTTTTTGAAGCCAATCAGGTCGATGTCGCCGCAATAAGCATTGAACCACGACCATGGTTTGGCAAAACTGCTGTCGGGATCGTCGTTTAACCTGCTGTGTCCTATCCCGGTTTCACCCATGTAGTCCATGGCGGTCCAGACAAAATCTCCGATTACCCATGCGTTTTTCTCAACCTGCTGCCAGTTGTCGAATGCATCTTTAGGTACCGATTCGGTTCCTGCCATAATCCGCTCGGGGAATTTGGCATGATCAGCCTCATATTCTGTAAACTGATAGTTATAACCACCCACATCGAGCAGGGCAAATGCAGGGGCAGTTGCCGACCAGGGGCGTCCCTTGTGATCCCAGAAGGAGCAGATAGCTGCTGTTATGGGCCGTGTGGGATCCAACCGGCGAACTTCGTCCGAGAGCTGTTTGGTGATGATCAGGCCTGATGTGTCGGCCCGTTCGTTAATTTCGTTGCCGATACTCCACATGATTACCGAGGGATGGTTACGATCGCGCATCACCATCGATTGAATATCGCGTTGCCACCATTCCTTGAAAAAACGATGATAGTCCATGGCATTTTTAGGTCGTTCCCACATGTCGAACGCTTCGTCTATAACCAGTATTCCCAGTCGGTCGCAGGCATCGAGGAATTGTTTCGAAGGTGGGTTGTGGCTTGTACGGATGGCATTAAAGCCATACGCCTTCATCAGCTCAACACGGCGTTCTTCGGCACGGTCGATGGTTGCCGAACCAAGAAATCCGTTGTCGTGATGCATACAGCCTCCTTTAAGCTCCAATGGCTTTCCGTTCAGCAGGAATCCTGTTTTTGCATCAAAACTCAAAGAGCGGATCCCAAAAGGAACTTTTACCTTGTCTACAGATTTACCTCCCGACACGAGTTCTACTTCTGCCGTATATAACACAGGCGCATCAACCGACCATAATGATGGCCGGGAAAGGCTGAAATTCTGAACAATATCGATAGTACGAGTGGATAAGCTCCTCGACGGCGATTCGTTGGTCGCCACTGTTTTTCCGTTCCGGTCCAGCAGGCGGGTTATTATTTTGGCATCAGTTGCTTTGGTGCCGCTGTTTTCAATGTTTGTTGAAATTTTTACAGTAGCTTTTTCGGAAGAAACATCGGGAGTGGTAATGTAAACTCCCCATGGAGCAATGTGGACGGGATGTGTTGTAATGAGCCATACATGGCGGTAAATACCCGAACCACTGTACCAGCGGGAGTTTTTTCCTTCGTTTTTAACACGTACAGCAATAATGTTGGGTTTGCCGGGAGCATTCAATAGTCTGGTGATGTCCAGGTTAAACGCAGTATAACCATAAGGATGACTGCCGGCCTGCTTTCCGTTGATCCAGATATCGCAGTCCATATATACACCGTCAAAATTCAGAAGTACGGTTCCAGCCGGTTCGGCCGGCAAGGTAAAGGTTTTACGATACCATCCCGTACCGCCAACTACGTAGCCTGTTGATGTTGTGCCGGGACTCTCTTTTGAAAATGGACCTGTTACCTTTCCTTCCTCCTGATTGGGAAGATCTTCCGAACTCCAGTCGTGCGGCAAATCTATGGCTCTCCATAGTTTGTCGTTGAAGCCGGTTTTCTCAGCACCCGTAACATCGCCCCGGTAAAACTTCCAGTCCGGATCGAATAAAGTTTCAGTTCTTAAAGCCTGCGATTTCAGGTTAAAGAAAACAGCCAGCATGCATGTAAAAGCCACGGCAAATTTTTGGTAGTGTTTCATTGTGTAAGTAGTATAAGCAGTTTAATACTAGCAAAAATAATTAAATTACCATATATAAAATTGTTGGATTGACACTTATTCGCTGTGTTTTTAATCCCGTCTTAATGTCGGGGGTTGTAGAATGTCAAAAAGGATTGTTGCTTATAAAAATTTAATTTGTAAATTGCGTTTTGTCAGACAGCTACTAACTAAATAAAAATCAGATGATTCTTAATCTGAACGATTGCCCGGGTCATCCTGAGGAGAGACCAGCTCCTTTCATCAATAGTTGCTTTTAATTAAAAATTTTAAAACTACTCTATGGAAGCGTTACCTCAGAATTTGTTTCAATTAATGTTGCAGCTCTCTAAAATCCAAAGCAGGAAGAAGATTGTAGAAACATTTATTGAATCCATGAATGCTATTTTTACCGAGATTCGTTTCAGCGAAGCAAATGATAGTCTGGATTCCGATTTGGATTTTGTCGAAATTAAGACCTCTTTCAATTTTTATGGACGTTTAAATCTCGATTACGGTCAGAAGATTTTGCCCGTATCGAAAAGGCAGCTGATACTTAACGCTGTGGATATGCTGGCTATTTTGCTTGAACACAGGTCGCAGCAGGAAAAACTTACCAATGAAAAGAAACAGTTAAAGAAGGAATGGCTGAAGCAGCTTGAAAATATTCATGTGCTCGACAGTCAGTATAAAATTCTTGCCGAAAACTCAGAAGACATGATCATCCGTTTCGACAAGAACTTCAATATTATTTATGCCAACCACTGCACCGAAAAGATTTTTGAATTACCCCGCGTACTTTTCGTTTCGAAAAATATACATGACCTGGATCGGCCTGCAGATCAAACCGAATTCTGGGACAAAAATCTGGAACGTGTCTTCAGGCTTGGTTTTTCGCTGAACGAAAACCTTGTGATGTCGGGCATTCAGAAACATTATTACCATGTTAAGTTTGTTCCTGAAAAGAATAATAATGGCGAAATAAATTATTGTATAGCTACGGCCCG
>JAJYAG010000044.1 GCA_021779665.1 Bacteroidota bacterium
GATCTTCAATATATTCTCTCGGGCGAAGGAACTGAGGTTTATGAACCTTCATTTACTTATTTCGGGTTTCGATACGTGGAAATTACGTCCGACAAGCCATTTACTCTGAACGAAGTTACAGGAAGGGTGGTTCATTCGGCAAACACTCCTGTCGGGAACTTTGAGTGCGGCAACGATCTTGTAAATAAAATTCATAAGGCAACGGTGTGGTCGCAAAAAAGCAATATGCTGGGATATCCCATGGATTGTCCGCAGCGCGACGAACGGCTTGGCTGGCTTGGCGATGCACAGGTATCGGCCGATCAGGCGATGTTTAATTTCGATATGGCCTTGTTTTACCAGAACTGGTTCAGGGGGATCCGGGACAACCAAAATGAAGTCACCGGAGACCTTCCTATTATTTCGCCACAGCCTTACATGCCCGACGAAGGCATTGAATGGAGCAGCACCTACCTGATAATGCTGTGGCAGTTCTATCTTAATTATGGGGATGAAAACATTCTCCGCGAGCATTATCCAGCCATGAACCGGTATATGGAGTTTCTGGCTGGACTTTCGAAAAATCATATTTTACCACAGGGATGGATTGGTGACTGGGGCAGCCTGGTGTTTGGCTGGAAAGAGGGACAGCCGGAGTCGGTGCCCTCGGCGTTTTATATTCTGAATGCGCGTATTATGGCCAAAACCGCTGCAGTTTTAGGTTATGATGCCGATAAGAAAAAATTTGATCTTCTCGAAAATGATATCACCAAAGTCTATAATCAGAAATATCTCAACCTCCAAACCGGAAATTATCTTGCGGGTTCGCAGATGGACAATGCTTTCCCCTTATACCTTGATATTGTTCCGGATACGCTCAGGCAAAAGGTGCTCGATAATCTGGTTGCCGATATCGAAAACACAAACCACATGCATCTTACAACCGGTGTGCTTGGAACCAAATATATGCCCGAAGCTCTGGCAATAAATGGCAGGGCCGATATCGCCTGGAAGCTGATCAATCAGAAATCATATCCAGGCTGGAACCAGATGATGGAAAAATATACAACGGTATGTGAATTCTGGACTTTAAAACAATCAAAAAACCATGTGATGATGGGCAGTATCGATGCCTGGTTCTATAAATATGTGGCCGGGATACAGATTGATCCTGCACATCCGGGTTTTGAGAAGTTTATTATAAAGCCTGTTTTCCCGGAAGGACTTTCGCATGCAAGCGCTTCAACGGGAACCATCAAAGGCAGAATTTCGGTTAGCTGGGAAAAACAGAATGACCACGTCTTAATGAATGTTCATGTTCCTTTCAGTACCTCTGCAATGGTTTATATTCCCGGAAAGCGAGATGCCGAAATTACTGAAGGAGGCCGAAACCTTAAAAACATTCCTGAAATCAGGTACCACGGTTATAAGGATGGCTTGCATGAGGTTGAAATTCCCTCGGGTGACTATCAATTTAGCTTCAATCAAAAGTGAAATGAGATATTGGGTTGTTTTCTTTATGTTTCTGGCAACATGTCAATCTCCTGTTAAACAGGCGAAAAGTGTTGTTGATTTTGTAAACCCGTTTATCGGCACAGGTGGCGAAATGGGTGTCGGGTTCGGAAATACATTTCCCGGCGCAGCTTATCCGTTCGGCATGATCCAGCTGAGTCCTGATAATGGAGGACATAACTGGCAATATTGCGCAGGATACCGGTATGCTGATAAATATATTGTTGGTTTTTCGCACACCCACCTGAATGGAACCGGTGTGGCCGACTATTGTGATATTTCGGTGATGCCGACCATCAAACCCATCGAGGAAAAATATTTTGTCCAGGATGACTCAACGGTGAGCCGTATTATAGCTGAGAATAATCTTGATCCCAATAGCTTTATCGATCGCGATGGTCATCCGGGTCCGTTCGATAAGCATTTTTTTCTGAAGTACCGGTCAGCCTTTTCCCACACGCAGGAGAAAGCTTCGCCTGGCTATTACAAGGTGAAACTGCTTGATGACGATATTGATGTCGAATTGACCACAGCTGAGCTGGCTGCCATGCATCGCTATCGGTTTAACAAACACTCCGATTTGCAGCATGTTATCCTCAATTTGGGTTTTACCACTTCCGACAAAACCCTGGAAACAAAAATACTTTCCCGTACGCCCGATTTAATTACCGGTTACCGTTATTCTGCCGGAAAAGCTACCCACAAGGTGTTTTTTGCTTTGCAGTTTTCGCGGCCTGTAAAGCAATATCAGTTTTTTATGGCCGATTTTGCTGAGAACCTTCAAAACGCTAAAGGTGAAGATCAACCTGCCGGTGTTTTTTCTTTTGATGGAAAGGAGAGTGATGAATTGCTTATCAAAGCAGCTATTTCCTCAGTAAGTGAAGAAGGTGCTCTGGCTAACCTGAAAACTGCCGGTGAGTTTGACTGGAATTTCGATGCCATGCATCAGGCAACCCGCCGTAAATGGGACAACGAGCTTTCGAAA
Source organism: Bacteroidota bacterium (assembly GCA_021779665.1). Lineage (GTDB taxonomy): Bacteria > Bacteroidota > Bacteroidia > Bacteroidales > JAAUTT01 > JAAUTT01. Next base: position 2,477 of record JAJYAG010000044.1, read on the forward strand.
ATTGCCATAATAACGGATGATTCAGTTAAAAGGACAATCTTCTATACGTCCCTGTATCATTGCTATCTGGCTCCTTACCGTTTTTCGGATGCGAACGGCTTGTACAAAAATTTTAACAATATCCCGGAAAAGGCGGAAGGTTACACGCATTACACGCTTCTTTCCCTCTGGGATACTTTCCGTGCCGAAAATCCGCTCCTGCTTTTGATGCAGCCCAAAGTGGAAGAGGGTATCATTCATTCGATGATGGCAAAATTCCGGCAGACCGGTGAGCTGCCCTACTGGGAAATATGGGGACAGGAGGGTGGCTCCATGATTGGGTACCATGCTGCTGTTTTAATGGCCGACGCCCTGGCTAAAAAAGTTGGCAGCTACGATGTTGAGGAAATGTACAAGGCGCTCGTGGCAGCATCTGAGACCAACCGCAAAGGATTAGGTTATTACCGCGAGTTTCATTTTGTCCCGACTGATAAGGAAAAGGCCGGAACGGTTTCCAAAACACTCGAGTATTGTTTCGACGACTGGTGCATTGCGCAGGTGGCAAAACATCTGGGCAAAGATGCCGATTACAGGAAATACATGGAACGGTCGCAGTATTATAAAAATCTCTTCGACCCTTCCTACAGGCTTTTCCGAGGAAAAAACAGCGACGGAACATGGTACGAACCCTTCCACCCGCGCTTTGCCGAATATGGTAATCCGCACTGTGTCGAAGGAAATACATGGCAGTATTCCTTCTTTGCTCCGCACGATATGGATGGACTCATTGAACTGATGGGCGGGAAACAGGGATTTGAAATGATGCTGGATTCGCTTTTCACCCAGACCTCAGAATTACTTGGCGAAGACACGGAAGATGTAACCGGCATGATTGGTCAGTATGCCCACGGGAATGAGCCCAGTCATCATGCAGCGTATCTCTATAGCTACATCGGTAAACCCGGGAAAGCTGCCTTCTATACAAATAAAATTATGAACACCCTGTATGCCAACACTCCTGAAGGATTATGCGGCAACGAGGACTGCGGGCAGATGTCGGCCTGGTATGTGTTCAGCGCTATGGGTTTTTATCCTGTAAATCCGGTGAGTGGTGATTATTATCTCGGTAGTCCGCAATTTGAGGAGGTGAGTTTAAATCTTCCAAACGGAAAGAAATTCACGGTTAAGGCAAAAGGTGTTTCCAAAGAGCATATCTATATCAAATCGGGCCGGTTGAATGGAAAGCCTTTTGACCGCCCTTATATCACCTGGAACGAAATTCAGGCTGGTGGCACTTTGGAACTCGAAATGGGAAATAAAATGAATTAATAAATTAAATATGAGAAACTTCAAACATCTGACTACCCGAATTACCTGGATACTGGCATGCATTGTGGTACTTGCCTTTAACTCATGCTCAAAGGCGTCCAAAGGAGCCAAACAGAGCGACGATGTTCAAACCTATACCGACGTTCCTTTTATCCAGGAATATCACGATGGTTACATAATAAGCAGTAATCCCAAAGATAACGATGTTCGAAGCATTGCCCTCGATAATCAGTCCAATGTTTGGATTGCCACTGCTTCGGGGATATTTATGAAAAAAGCCGGCGACCGCAACTGGGAACCTGTTATCTCGGGCGAAGATCGTGGTCCGGCGTATTCAGTCCTGACAAAACCCGATGGAACGGTACTTCTGGGTACATGGAATGGTTTGTATTCCTTCTTAAATAACGAGTTGAAAAAGGAAGAAGGTCCGAAACCTCCTGTTTCGGCGATCTGCTCGAAGGATGATGAAGTTTATGCGCTGGGACCAAATGGCGTCTGGCAGCTTGTGGATGGCAAATGGAACCAGCTTAATTACAATATTGCCCGTTCGGTGAGAAGTGCCGTTACAGACGGCAAAGGCAGTCTGTGGGTGGGTACCGATGCCGGTATCTTTTTGTGCAGGGATGGAAAAACAAAACTTTATCAGAATACTAATGAATTGATTAGCGCCTATGTAAGGGCTATCGGATTCGCTCCCGGCGGCGAGTGCTGGGTGGGTACCATGGGTGGTATTGCTGTCCGCAAGGATGAAAAGCTTCAGAAAAAAATCACTCCTGCCGAAGGTCTCTCCAATGCTTTTGTCACCTGTATTGAACCATCGCCCGACGGAACCATGTGGGTAGGTACTGAACTTGGTGTTGTCCGTTTTGACAAGGATTTCAAGCCATCGTTGCGTTTTAGCCGCAGATGGCTGATGGGCGACCATGTGAAGGATATCGCGTTCGATAGCGATGGCAATGCCTGGATTGCAACAACGGGCGGTGTGAGTGCCATTAAACGCAAATCGATGACACTGGCCGGTAAAGAGCAGGATTTTTACCGTCAGCTGATGTACAGGCATATCCGCGAGCCCTGGACATGCAGCAGCGTTCATCTGCGTATTCCGGGCGACACAGCATCGTGGGAGCCGGAAGATGATGACAACGACGGCGAATATACCGGAGGATATCTGGCAATGGAAAGCTTCCGTTATGCCGCTACCGGCTCCGAAGATGCTCATGCGAAAGCCCGCAAGGCTTTCGACTTTCTGCGTAAGCTTCAGACCGTGACCGGAACCCAGGGATTTTTTGCCCGTTCCATTGTACCTGTCAGCTGGACAAAAGTACACGACCTGAACAGGAAGTATACCCCGCAGGATCTTGCCGAAGAACTCGTAAAGGATCCGCGTTATAAACCTGTGGAAGAGCGCTGGCGAAAAGCCGACGATGGTATCTGGCTATGGAAAGGTGACACCAGCACCGACGAGATGGATGGCCATTTTATGAGCTATTTCTATTTTTATGAATATGCTGCTAATGAGGAAGAGAAGCAGATGATCCGCGATCACGTTACGAAAATTCTCGATGAAGTGATCCGCAATGATTACAACCTCGTGGATATCGACGGAACTCACACCCACTGGGCTGTCTGGTCGCCAAAACTTTTGAATGGCGATCCCGACTGGGCTGCGGAAAAGAGCCTTAACTCATTTGAAATGCTGGCTTATCTTAAGTTTGCCTACGGTATCACCAAAAACGAGAAATATCAGAAGGAGTACCTCCGGCTGATCAATGAGGAAGGATATCTCGAGAATGCCAAAGGCCTCAATTATAAAAATCCTGCATGGCAGATTTATTTCGACAGAACGCTGGAGGGATATACCTTTCCGATGTTGTTCAGGTACGAAACCGATCCGAAGTTTAAAAAGGTCTACAGCGAAATGCTCGAAAAATGGATGGAAGATCAGCCTTATGGCGAAAATCTCATTAACAACATGGCTTACACACTTTGTACCGGACGCAAAATCAATGTGCAGCAAACCATCGATTTTTTGAAGGATGCACCGCTCGACCTTGTGGAGTGGAATATTGATCACACGCTGCGTGAGGATGTTAAACTTGTACGAAGTCCCATTCTTGAAGATATTCAGATTGATCAGCTTCCGCCGGCAAGCATGAGGGCTACCGTGAGGTGGGATAAAAACCCGTGGGATGCCCGTCAGGGAAATACTTCATCCATGAGAGAGCCTGTTTTCTGGCTATGGCCTTACTGGGAAGCCAGGTATCTCGGTATTATCAAATAATAATACTTCCGAGTGAATACTTTATGAACTGAATGCTTTAAAAATATGTAAACATTAAATTATATCGAAATGAATGTGATGTATCGATTGTTTGTTTTGGGCGGCCTCATGGTTGCATCGTTGAATATAATTGCTCAAAAAGCTGATGTTGTAAAAATAGGCATGTGTACTGATGTTCACCTCCCCACCATGCACGATGGTGAATACCGGATCACAACCTTTATCGACTATATGAAAAAGAAAAAGCCCGATTTCATCATCGAGCTGGGTGATTTCGTTACTCCCGATCCGAAATACGCCGGTATGGTTGCCATTTGGAATTCCTATCCGGGTGAAAAATACCATGTTATTGGCAATCACGAGATGGATGGTGGAACATCGCACGAGAAAGCTCTAGAATACCGCAATATGAAAAGTGGTTATTACTCTTTCGACAAAAACGGTTTTCATTTTATAGTGCTCGATGGCAACGATAAAAAGAACCCCGAGGTGAAGGGTTACAAGCAGTTTATCGGTCCTGCGCAGGTAAACTGGCTCAAAGAGGATTTATCGCAGGCTAAAAGTCCTGTAGTGATATTCTCGCATCAGGGATTGGCCTTTTATCATGGTGTGGACGAAGATTACGGTATTGAAAATTACCAGGAAGTTCAGGATCTTCTTACATCTCATAACGCCTCACATCCCCTGGCAAAGGTAATAGCCTGTTTTAACGGCCACACGCATTGGGACTATGCTGAAAACATCAAAGGCATCTGGTACATTACAATCACCTCCATGTCGTACCACTGGCTGGGCGAAAATTACGAGCACATCCGCTACAGTCCTGAGGTGGATAAAAACTTCAAATGGATAAAATACACAGCGCCTTTCAAAGAACCGCTGTTTACAATTGTTGAAATTTCATCCAAAGGTACTATCCGCATTGCCGGAAAGAAAACAGAATGGGAGGGGCCATCACCCTGGGAGATCAACTATCCTGCCGAAATGAACAAGTACATGCGGCCTGCAATTTCGGCGAGGAAACTGAGGTTTTAGGAATATCGGAAGATAAACAAAACAGGTCGTAATCATCATGGAATGGTTTGATTGAACCCTCAAAGGAAAAGAGTAGCACTATTTAATTAATTTTTCAATATTTTGATTATCTTTGACATAGTTAGAACTTATTTCTGACTCCCAAAACGGCTGATTACTTTGAAGGTAATCAGCCGTTTTGCTTATACGGACGGCCTTGATAGTATTTCAATTAATTTCTTTGATAATCTAAAATTTCAGGCTATGAAAAAACTAACTAAAAACCTGGTAGGAATAAACCTGTTATTATGCTGTTTATTTTTGTTTTTCGGATGTAGTTTAATTGACAAATCTTCGTCCGATGATAATTATGGGTATAAATACTGGACCGGCTCTATTCCTAATTCTTATTATCTCCTGAATATTTACGGGGACAGAGGGCTTAAAATAACCGGAAAACCTTTTATGGTAGTTAAATACGATAAGGTTTCCCTGAAGATATTGGATTGTGAATTTGGTTTAAGCGAAGTAACACAAACAGGGATACCCACCGCTCATGGTCTGGCTGTTGCTCCCCAACCTACAGTTGATGCGGCTACCATTGATTATAAGGATAAATTGGGATTGAAATCTCCTGTCGATCTTCTTGTGTCGTGGAATATAATGGGTTTTGCTACCAAATCGGATATTACCAATGGCGTTCAAAATTTCTCTTTCAAAAGAGGCTCATCTCCCGGCGGAGTAGGTTATAATGAAGAATGGTACTTCTCATACACCAATAATACAATGGTAGGAGGAGTAAAAAATATAGATCTCAAATATTATATGGGTGGCGATTCGGACAACAATGCCTTTAATTTAATTCCGAAGTAAGTTACCCTTAGTATTGCGGAAGTTCCTGAATTTAAGGTTTGACAGGAATTTTTACAATATATCTTTAGGTATTATCTTCTTTGTAAAAGTCTTTACCCTTTTGGTTTTACTTACATACGAATCGGGGTTAAAGTTCAAAGTTGTGTGCCAGGAGTTTTCGGGTTTATATTCTTCTTCCATGCCTTTTAAAACGCCATTGGCAACCTGTCGGGAATAGATAACTGCAAAACACTCGGTATTTAAATTGGCGCTTCGCGGATCGAGATTAAAAGTGCCAACTACAGTTATATTTCCATCCACAATCATCGATTTGGCATGAAGACCAAACACAGGCGTATAATTGAGCTTTTTCTGAAGGGCTCCGGTAGCAATTTTTACTCTTTCAGAGGCATCGGGTCTGAATTCATAAATTTCAACTCCGGTTTGGAGCAATTCCTTTCTGTTTTTCTGATAGCCGGCAAAAGCTTCGGTATTGTCGGTTGAAGCAAGGCTGTTGGTTAGTATCCTTATTTTTACTCCGCGTGCCACTGCTTCTTTAAAAAGCTTTTGTCCAACTTCTGTCGTGATCAGGTAAGGACTTTGTATATCAATGGTATGCTTTGCCTGCCTGATTAAACTGATAAGTTCAGAAGTGGTTATGCCTCCACCTTTTAGTCCTTCGGTGCCATCATTTTTACCGGGATTGTCGGATACGAAAAATACACTGTCGGTCCAGACTACTCCTCCTGATTTTATAATTTCATGGAATACCACGGGAAGGTTTTGAATCTGCTCACGCAATTGAGGCCAGAAATTTTCGGGATTACAGGCATATTGATGTAACCGCTCAAAACGGTTCTCATCCGAAAAGGTATTGTTTTTTTCTTCCACCAGCTGACTTACAGGTACTTAGAGCGGACTGTTCCAGAAGTTTTCGAACGACGTTTCCATAGTGTTTACGACTTTACCCATCAGCAATACATCCCTGTCGCGGAAATTGTATTCATGGTCATAATCAAAATATTCATCGGCCACATTTCGTCCTCCGGTAATGGCAACTTTACCATCCACCGCAAAAATTTTATTGTGCATGCGCTGGTTTACGCTCCTGAAATTGGTTGCCAGCTTTCCTATCTTCTGAAAGATATTTTTTCCAAGGTTTACCCCAGGGTTGTAGATTTTTATGGAAATATTCTTGTGCGAATTAATGGTCAGAATCTCGTGAATACCAGCTTCGACCATAATGTCGTCGACAATAATACGCACCTGAACACCGCGATCAGCGGCTCTTACCAGGTAGTCGGTGGCGATTAGCCCTACATTATCGGTTGAAAAAATAAAGTATTGCACATCTATGGTTTTCTCAGCATGTTCGCAGAGCCAGGCACGGGTGAGCAACGATCCTCCGCTGTCTTCGAGAACGTAAGCTCCCGTTTTTGTATCAATCAGTTTTTGAAAGGGCAGGAGTTCTGTGCTTAGTTTTGCGGTATCGGTATTGTGAATGCTGGAGCAGAAGTCGTTCAGTTGTGGAGGAACTATTTCCTTCTCCTTACCTGGCCACAGCCATAGTAAAATCGAAACAAGAAAAATAACAACGATAGCAATCAGGCTCTTACGGCTTTTCATAAAGGATAAAGGTTTCTGTTCTGTTGTATGTTTTTGAGTGAATATAGCATTGATGAATATAGGTATTATTAGTTTCTGATCAATTATCCAGGAGTATCTGATTCGTTAAATTTCCTTTTAGGTCTTTTAATAAAGTCTTTCAGTTCCAAACCTGTTTTACCAGCAATACCTTTCGCTATTTCTAAAGCTTTGTAATAATTTCTGTATTCAGCAAGAAATATTTCTCTTTTATCAACCTCACTTACAAGTTTCAAATGATAATAATGGTAGGTGTCTGATGAATATTCCGCGTCTTCGGAGTTACCTACGGTGACATTTTTCTGAGTTAAAGAAAGTGTTTTGAATTCCCTTAGATCCGACCATTTCCCGAATCGGAACCATAGAAAGGATTTATAATCTCTTATGGAGTGTGTTCGTTTATCAAGTTCAATTCCACGTAAATCAAGGGCAAGGTTTAGAGCTAAAATTCCCAGGATTCCGGAAAGCAGGGACAGGATATATTCATTTTCCTTAATCAGTGCAAATGAAGTAATGATCGACATTAAGAAGAAAGTGGCGAGCAGTGCACTTCCTCTGGCTTTAAACTGAGGCCCCTGCGGAATCCGAATGAAATGACTTTGTGAGTCGCCCAACGCATTAAGCTTACGGGTGAGAGATGTCTCCATTATAATTTGCTGATTCAGGGTTTATTTCCACGCGTTCATTTCTTCTTTTATCTGAATGATTTCGCATTTATTTTTTATACAAGTAAACTTAAAAGTTTTGAAAATAAACACAAAAGGTTAGAGCAATTTTTAACATCATCCGGAATGCTTTGTTTTATATGAAATTGGTTTTAGGATGAGCGAGAAACAAGATGTCGGAGAAAATGAAGAACTAAAGCAGATTGCTGAAATTCGTCCGGAACTTTTTCCTGACCGGGATAAAGAGTTTTATTCTTCTCCATGCTCGATGAGGGAGTTTGAAGAAGAGGAAGAATAATTGCAAATGAAATCAGAGATATAAAAATTCCCTGTTGCGTTTTACTTTTCAGAAATATAGTACTAAGCCCGGTTTTCTTTTAATTATATGCAGAACTTACTATTGAACAACAATATAATATGGAATTTTATATAATCCTCCGCTGAAAAAAATCAACGCCGAATCCCCAACTTCTTTTTCATTGTAGATATCCCGGGCAACCGTTACTTCATCAACCTCTTGCTGCGGACCCCATTTGCTGAGTTCGAGATAGTAGGTTTTACTTTTTCCCGACGATATTCTTTTGTCCAAAACTTTGGCTTTATAATATTGCGGTTGCGACTGATCAAAAACAGAATTGCTGGTTATAATAAATCCGTATGCATACATACCGCCGAACATAAGCATTCCCAGAATTGTAAAATAAGTCATCACTTTTTTTAAATCGAATTCTACATAGGAATTCTTAATCATCAGATAAGCTAAGGAAGCAAATATGGGTATTACGGGTTTCCAGAAATTTGCGTAATTAAAAACATTGTAGTCCATAAGCGCCCGAAGCATCAAAACGCAGGCGGGTATAAAAAAGGTGGATAAAAGATTTGGGTGCGCCGAATTAGGTTTATCGTCAATTTTAATGATTCCTTTAAACTGCTTGTAAATAACAAAGCCTATGATTGGTAGAGCAGCGCAGATAATTACCTGGAGGGTATAGAAGTATGGGAAAAACCATAGCGAAATAGCACTTATCCAGGAAATTGTATTGATAACTTTGGTAACCTTTTTGGCTTTTTTCAGAAGCGCTTCTCTTTCTTCCGCTGTTTCGCCGAAATCTTCATTGGTTAGAATTTCTTCTTCCTCTTTTATTATTTCCTGTATATCGAGGTTGGTAAAATTTTCCCCGGCCCAGCTAACCAGATTGCTGAATTTCCCAACATAAGAACTTACTTTAATTTGCTTGAGATTTTTATTAAGGGGAATAAAATACAGGTAATTATTGTCCTTTTTAAATCCTTTTATTTCTGAAAACTTCAGGATTCGCGTTTTAAATACTCCGATGGATGTAAGTGTATCTTTTTCAAGAATGATTTTACCCTTAAGCAAATCGATGATAGCAAGTACCAAAAAGAATTCCAGGGCTATCGAAAGTATCGTCAGGAAAATCTTAGCTGTTAAATCAAAACCTTCTATGTAGGGCATTATTCCTAAATATCCGAAACCAAAAATTAAAATCGGAATAAATATCCATAAGAAAATTCGCCAGCCTTTGGCGTATCTGTATTCTTGATTCATTTTGAGATGATATTGGTTTTTGTTGTTTTTAATGCATAACGAGTTACTTAACTCATTTTATGTCTGGTATTTCAATTCTTGCTTTACCTTTTTCTTTGGGAGGAAACTTCTTTTCGAATTCAACCAGGTTTTCTTCGGTGGTTACGAAGGCTTCATCTTCAAAGAACCGGCCGGTCACGTTATCCAGTGCGTGCTCCTGAAGCTCAAGCACCATGAACGGATCGAAGTTGTTTCCCTCTTTGGTGGTTATCTTATACTGTTGAGCATTTACAAATCCAAAACGGTTGTAATACGCCGGATCGCCGAACAGGATCATAGCCTTAAAGCCAAGCTTCCTTGCTTCAGAAATTGAATGATTGATAAGCTTACTTCCTATTCCTTTGCCCTGAAGGGAAGGATGAACTGAAACAGGACCAACGCACAATACTTCATTTGCATTGTTCTGCGAATCTGTCACCAGCGCCCGGGTCGAGATAATATGCCCAACGATGTTGCCTTCATCAATTGCTACATTGTCTAATTGGTTCACATAACTCTTGCTTTTCCTGAGTTGATTCAATACCAGATGTTCGTCGCATCCGGGTTTGTATAAGTTCCAGAACGCCTCCCTGGTGAGGTTTTCGGTTGCATGAAACTCGTTTTTGCTTGTATTCCTTAGGGTTAGTGTCATCGGGGTTGTTAGTTGGTTTTCCATACAAATTTGCCCGACCATTCCAGAAATTTATCAACTTCGGCTTTATGCGAGTTAATCCATTTGGCTACATACGATTCATTCGATGATGAAAATGCAAGGTAGGCGAAGGTTTCAATAAAATGGTTATTATTCATTTCAATGAAATAAGGAGCATAATACTTCCAGTAAAAGCCACTGCCTTTTTCCTGACTTTCTCCTAATACCGAGCTAATAGCTTCTAATTTTCTGCTAAATCGCTCTACTTCTGTTTCTTTTTTGTATTTTTTATCGTAATCCAAAGCTCCGGCCATGGAAAGAATAAGATCGGCAGTTGAAAAGTTGTTTTCGCCATCTTTTCCCGGGTTTTTAAGCATATCGGAATCGAGGCTTATAGTAACTGATTTTTCGCCGGTTTGCTTAACATTTTCTTTCAGTTTATTCTGAAGCCTTTCAAGGTTCGATTTAGCCCTGTCACTTTTTGCATCGAGCGATAAATACCGGCACAAGGCCAGTACGGAAGGAATTTTGTTATTTTCGAGTACCGCAATGGCGTGGTGCGAACTTGCATGTCTGGGGTTCAGGGTAGCCGATTTTTGAAAACATAAAAGTGCATCATCAGTTTTTTCCATGCCACTGAGCGTAATGCCTTTGTTAAAATGTAACTGGTAATAATCAGGGAATACTGCAATGCCTGTGTTGTAAATCTCAATGGATTCTTCCGGTTTTTTAAGACCATCCAAAGCATTTCCATAGGTAACATAAACCAGTTTCAAATCACTTTCTCCGGGATGTTTCTCAATGGCTCTTCTGCAACATTCAATTGTTTCGTTGTATTTCTTCATCGAAATAAGTGAATATGCTTTTTCGGCAAGTGCAATCAGGTTATCGTTATCCAGCTCAAGAGCTTTGTCGTATTTGGATATAGCAGTTGCATAATCTCCTTTGTCGTGATAAATGATTCCTTCACTTATAAGCTTTTCGGCTTCAGCTTTTTGCTGAGCCATTAAAAAGTTACTCAAAAAAGTCAGGGTTAATACTAGAATTAGATTTTTCATAAAGTGTTTGTTGTTCATTGAATGTTAATTGTCCGAAAATATTCGGTGTAGTCTGGTTTCTGCAGGTTTGTAAGTTGAATCTGAATTTGTCCTAAAATTATAAATTTCTCTTAGTTAATGAAAACTGTTGCAAAAAAATAAAAGCTGCCTGTTTCGAAAGCAGCTTTTATGGGAAATGAATTAAGTCTTTTGTGAAAATACAAGTCTGTTATATTGGCTATTTTAGGTTTGTAACGATGAGTATGAATCACTGATTTTCAGATTTCTTAAGGTTAAGTAAAATATACACGCAGCAAAATACTACAAGTATTCCAATTAACTTGAACAACGCCGATAATGAAAGAAGCTTTGGAATTCCGAATTTTATAAGGGACAAAGACATTCCAATTAAAGGAATAAACACTCCCAGGTACAAGGGGTACAGCTTTTTATTAAAAAGTAAGACGCCGGTTATCAAATAAATTATACCAAAAGCAAGAATACCAATACTGCCTGGATTGTCTGACAAATTCATATATTCGAAAACATGCAGTATGCCATTAAGGACAAGGAGTAATCCTGAAATTTGACGAATTGTTTTCATAATATCAGAGTTAAGGTTTTGGAATCGTTTCTACCTGGGTAAGATGGCAGGGTTCAGGTTATTTTACAATGGACAATTTACGAATTTTGAGCTTATTAACGACCTTTCTCCTTCTTTTTTGTTTATTATTTTCATTTTCAAAAAAAAGGCCACCAGACTTTTGTCCGGCAGCCCTGTATTTATATTCTGCTAGTTACCCGTTACTTGTACTCAGTGCTACTTTAGCCATTTATCCAGCCATCCAAAAAACTCCCGTTGCCAGAGAATACTGTTTTGTGGTTTTACAACCCAATGATTTTCGTCGGGGAAGATAAGCAGTTTGCTCGGAATGCCTCTGAGCTGGGCAGCGTTAAAAGCCTGCAGACTTTCAGTATATGGAATACGGAAATCTTTTTCGCCGGTGATCAACATGATAGGTGTATCCCAGTTCTGAACAAATTTATGCGGCGAAAAATCGTAGCTTTTTGGCTTTGGAGTTTCCCAATACGGACCTTTCAGGTCGAATTCTGCAAAGAACGTTTCTTCGGTTTGTGCGTACTGGCTCTCGAAGTTATATATACCGCAGTGTGAAATAAATGCCTTGAAACGTTTCTGGTGATTTCCCGCCAGGAATAATACGGAATAACCTCCATAACTGGCACCAACAGCTCCCAAACGGGTTTCGTCCACATAAGGTTCTTTTTTGATGGCATCGGTAGCGCTCAGGTAATCGCGGATGTTTTGTCCGCCGTAATCGCCCGAAATCTGAAGGTTCCATTCGCTGCCAAATGTTGGTAGCCCGCGACGGTTGGGAGCGATTATAACATAATCGTTAGCAGCCATCATCATAAAGTTCCAGCGATAGGAGAAGAACTGGCTTACAGCGCTCTGCGGACCACCCTGGCAATAGAGCAGGGCAGGGTAGCGTTTGGTGGAGTCGAAATCGGGAGGCAACACAACCCATACAAGCATTTGCTTGTTGTCAGTGGTCTTCACCCATTTCTGGGTTACTTTACCCATTTTTATTTTATCGTAAATATTTTTATTGGTGAAGGTAATTTGGGTTTCCTTTCCATCGGCAGGGTTAATTCTGAAGATCTCCGAAGACATGCTCATCGACATTTTGGTTCCGACAAGGTCATTGCCGGCTAATTTTAAGCTGGTGTAATCGTGCCAGCCATCGGTTATCTTTTTGGTTTCACCAGTTGCGACATTAGCCGAATATATCTGGTAAGTAGCCTGAATGCCGCTGATGAAATAGATGGTGGATCCATCGGGTGTCCAAATCATGTTCGAGGCACTCTGGTCCAGGTTCCGGGTGAGATCGGTACGTGTTTTTGCAGCGATGTCGTAAACCATCAACCGGTCCTTATCCGATTCATAACCAGCAGTAACCATGCTGTTGTAAGCCATCTTTTTGCCATCGGGCGAGAAAACGGGGTTACGGTCGTAACCCGGATTTCCTTCGGAGATGTTAACAACGCTTCCAGCTTTCAGGTTGTATAAATAAATGTCGGAATTGGTGCTTACGGCAGCTTCGCGGCCTTTCAGCTTTTTGGATGTGTAGGCAATGTAATTACCGTCGGGGCTCCAGGCAATTTCGTTACTATCAAAATATGGGGCCAGCGGAGAGTCAAAAGCTTCTTTGCCCAGAATGTCGGTGCCGGTTTCATAACTGCCATTCTTCAGTTCCGATACAAAAATGTGGCTGTACGAATAGTCGCTCCATGAATCCCAGTGGCGGTACATCAAATTGGTGATCACACGACCCGAAGCTTTTGGCAGGTCTGGATATATATCCTGGGTGGTCGAGTCCATTTTTACATCGGCCAGATACCAGATCTTGTTTCCGGTGGGAGCATATTCAAAAGCGTTCAAGTCCTTATCTGCTTTCGAAACCTGAGTTTTTCCCGATCCATCTGCATTCATTTCCCAAAGCTGCATGGAGCCTGATTTCGATGTTATAAATCCAATCTTTTTACCATCAGGTGTCCACCTGGGGTTGTAGCACGACGGAAAATCTTCGCTCAGGTTCTTAGGCTCACCACCCTGAACGGGAACAGAATAGATGTAGGTAATCTTTTTATCAGTCTTCACATCGGCTCGTGAAATGGTGTATAAAACGGTTTTACCATCGGGCGACGCCTGCAATTCGCCTACCCGCCCAAATTTCCAAAGGATTTCCGGAGTAAGCTTACCTCCAGCAATCTCCTGTTCAGTAAGAGTGTTGGAGAAGTCCGGCTGCGGTTCATCTTTGGTTTTGTCCTTTGTAGGAGCATTACATGAGAGTAGTATGGCAACTACTGCGAATGCTGAAATTAGCTTGTTGAACATATTGTATTGTTTTATAATTAATCGTTTCATTTAAATATCGCCACAACTTAAGATGCTGTGTGAAAAGGTCGTGAGGACTTCGACTTCGCTCAGTATGACCGTTGACTATCAGTTGTTTGTCATATTGAGCGGAGTCAAAATATGGGTAAAAGTTGACTTTTCACACTGTCTCTTCTTAACCCAGACCGTAAATTTACAAAAAAAGCGTAGCCATCGACTACGCTTTCATGCTGGTTTATATGATTTTAGTCATTCCCGCCCTTTAAAGGAGCCGTCTGAAGTTTTTCCTTGATTTTCCTTTCCAGTTCCGATGCCAGCTCTGGATTGTCCTGAATAAGAGCTTTCACGGCATCGCGGCCCTGACCAAGTTTGGTATCGCCATAGCTGAACCATGAGCCGCTCTTTTTAATGATTTCCAGCTCTACGCCCAGGTCGATGATTTCGCCCACACGGGAAATTCCTTCGCCATAGATAATGTCGAATTCGGCTTTACGGAATGGAGGCGCAAGTTTGTTCTTCACAATTTTCACTTTGGTACGGTTACCCATTACGTCTTCACCTTCTTTGATCTGGTTGATACGACGAATGTCCACACGCACCGAAGCATAGAACTTAAGAGCATTACCACCGGTTGTTGTTTCAGGGTTACCAAACATCACCCCAATTTTATCGCGCAATTGGTTGATAAAAATACAGGTGGTATTTGTCTTGCTGATATTAGCCGTGAGTTTTCTCAAAGCCTGCGACATCAGACGGGCCTGAAGTCCCATTTTCGAGTCGCCCATTTCACCTTCAATTTCTGCTTTGGGAGTTAAGGCGGCAACAGAGTCGATTACAATAATATCGATAGCTCCCGAACGAATGAGGTGGTCGGCAATTTCCAGTGCCTGTTCACCATTGTCGGGTTGGGAGATGTAAAGGTTGTCGAGATCAACACCAAGCTTATCGGCATAAGTGCGGTCGAAAGCATGTTCGGCATCGATAATGGCAGCAAGGCCTCCGGCTTTCTGCGCTTCGGCAATGGCGTGAATGGCCAGTGTGGTCTTACCCGAAGATTCAGGGCCGAAGATTTCGATCACCCTGCCACGTGGATAACCACCGATTCCCAGGGCAACATCGAGTGCTACAGAACCTGAGGGGATAACCGGAACTTCAACAATGGCACGGTCGCCCATCTTCATAATGGTGCCTTTGCCATAGTCTTTATCTATTTTGTCGAGCGTAAGCTGTAACGCTTTTAATTTCTCGAGGTTGGCTTCTTTTTTCCCGGGAGTTGCGTCTTTGGCGTTTTTAACTTCTTTGGTTTGTTTTTCCATAATTGTTTTTAGGGTTTAACAGGCCGCTATTTACCTGCACCTTCCAGAACCTGGTTTGCATGGTTTTTAGTGTCGACCTTTTCTATGATGTTTTCAATTTTTCCGTCTTCCGAAATTATAAAAGTGGTCCTGATAATCCCCTCATAGCTTTTGCCGTACATTTTCTTCTCACCCCAGGCTCCGTATGCCTGGATCACTTTTTTATCAGTGTCGGCAATGAGCCTGAACGGCAGATTGTGTTTTTTGGCAAATCCCTGGTGCGACTTTTCGGAGTCGGCACTTACGCCTATCACATCGTAACCCGATGTGGAAAGGATTTCGTAGCCATCACGCAAGCTGCAGGCTTCATCGGTGCAACCCGGAGTATTGTCCTTAGGATAGAAATAGAGAATAATCTTTTTCCCTTTGTAATCGGAGAGGGAAATAGAACGACCATCCTGGTCAACAGCTTGAAAATCGGGGGCTTTATCGCCTACTTTTAATTTCGACATAGTGGTAAAAGTATTAAGTTATTATGGAATAGTTTTAATAATTGTGCAACAATTTTTCAACAGTTTAACACGAGTTCATAACAACATATTTTTTCGAATGTTCGCTTTTTAGCTGTTGGAGAAATGTATTTTGATGTTTCCCGGAGCGCCGATACTTCTTTATATTTGGCTAATTCCAAAATTTCATATAGGTTTGAAATCTTGAATCTACGGTGTGTTAAATGATAAACAGAATATTTGTTTTTTGGGTTATTGTAATTGTATTTGCTGGGAAAGTTGATGGTCAGGATAAACTGTCGAAGCAGGAAATTATGCAGCGGATGAAAGACGGTAAATTTGCCGAAGCTTTTAACTCTCTCGAAGCGAATTATAAAAAATATCCCAAAGACCCCGACTATATTTATTATCTGGGAGTATGTAAGGTTCAGTTAAATTATGACATACCCGGTGCTTTGGATTTGCTTAACGAGGCCACGCAACAGGATGTTCACAAAGGAAGCTGGTTTTATTTGGCAAAAGCTAAATTACTGGGCTATGATTTTGCCAGCGCCAATGAATTATTTACCCGCTTCGGAGAAAAGGCAACCCGGGATGAAAAGGAAAAGGTGCAGTTTACGCTCCATCAGGCTATGTGCCGAAATGCTGCTGATATCTGCAGCAGAAGCAGAAAAGTTACAGTGTTAAAAGTCGATACTGTTTACGAAAAGGACTTGTTTTCTTTCCTTAATAAACAGCATGTCGGGGGACGACTTATGAAAACAGACGATGCTGAAAAGCTTTCCTCCCGAAGCAGCAGCGGAGTTAAATTTTCAGCAGCCAGTTTTGTGATAGAGACCCGGTATTCATTCGGTAAAAAACAAAAAGATATTTTTATTTCAGAGGGTGATGATGTTGAGGTAAAATCGAAAACCATTGGCAATGTTGTAAATTCGAATCAGGAGGAAGAATTTGTTTATTACGATGAAACGGTTCCGGCCTTGTATTTTTCTTCGCAGGGGCACAATTCTGCCGGTGGATACGATATCTTCAAAACTTATTATGATAAAGTCACCCGCAAATGGTCGAAACCAGTAAACCTTGGTTTTCCGGTGAACACTCCCGGCGACGAAATAGCATATGTAAACCTTCCGGGAACAAAGCGTTCAATACTTGCTGCAAAGCGTAATACGGCTCCGGGAAAGGTAGTTGTTTACACACTCGAAAATGCTGAAGATGCTCCTGAAGAGCAGATATCACCGGCGCAGGCTTTAGAACTTTCGATGCTAAAGGCTGGAAAACAAATCTCAGTTGCAGGATCAAAAACCTCTGCAAACGATAAAAAGCCGGGTGTTAGCAAAAAGAATGAAACGCCTGCTGAGATCAGGGATGAAAAATCGTACCAGAAGTTGATTCATGATGCGCTTAGTCTGCAGGTCAGGAGTGATTCCGTAAAAAGGATCAGCGATGAAAAAAAGGAACGTCTTGTTCTGGCTAAAACCGAAAGTGAAAAGACAAAACTTTGGCAGGAAATCAGGGCTCTTGATGCCAAAGCCGATGAAATTCAGCTGAAGGCCGACGCTTTATATAAAAAAGCCCGGCAGATTGAGGTTGAAAAGCAGGAAATAACAAGGCGCAATTCTGAGGAACTTGCAAAAAAAGCTTTTTCTGGAAAAAACAATTCCTCCGCAAATCAAAATGAAACGCCTGTAAAATCCGGTGAGAATTCAAAACAAAACCTGACCCCAAATGTCCACGATGTTCGCTACAGGATTCAGGTGGGAGTCTTCTCGAAACCACAGCCAGAGAGCCTGTTCCATGAGTTTACGAATCTTTATAAAGAGGATTTGAGAGATGGAACTGCCTTTAAATATTATGTCGGGTTATACAAAAAAATTGAAGAAGCCGAAAAAGGCCTTATCAAAGCGAAGAATGCCGGATTTAAAGATGCTTATATTATTGGGTTTTACAATGGAAAAATAGTTCCGCTTTCACGGGCAAAAGAGCTGGAATTGACTAACGGAAAAGGTCAGGAGTAGAATATTTTCTGTAAAATGAATAATTTTGCTAAAACTGATTATATTTGAACAAATTAAACATTCAAGTAGTTTAATTTGTCCCTTTTGGTTTTTATTTAGGCAAAACCTGACAATGTACTTGATTTTGTGCTGAATCTAATCTAATTTGGGTATATTTGATGAACAATTAATTATTTTGGCAATGGGAGAAAAAGAGAAATGTCCCGGGCATTTTAATTTTGAAGATGAGATTCATGGCAGTGCGAATGTTAACAGCCTGATTTTGCACAATGACGATGTTCACAGTTTTGAATATGTGATTGATGTTTTGGTAAAGGTTTGCGATCATGATGTATTTCAGGCCGAACAATGCGCTTATATTACCCATTATAAGGGAAAATGCGATGTTAAAAGAGGTGTAATCGACGATCTGGCGCCTCTTCGTTATCAACTCATCGAAAAGGGATTACAAGCTACAATCGATTAATAAATAAAACATGTATGGCTTTGGCATTGCAGGTTTAATCCTGCTTGGAGTTATATTATTTCTGATGGAAGTTTTAGTGATTCCGGGGATCGGGTTTGCCGGTATCGGATCCTTTGTGCTGATTGCACTCGGAGTTTTTCTATCCTATCAGCATTACGGAAACGAAGTTGGAAATTATACCCTGCTCGGATCGGTCATATTCTTTGTGGGTATGACAGTTTATGCCATGCGCGCTAAAACCTGGAAACGATTGTCGCTTGAGACGGCAATCGACTCAAAAGTAAATGTTGTTTCGAAAGAAGAAGTGAGTGCCGGGGAAGAAGGTATCGCCGTATCCCGTTTAGCGCCGATGGGTAAAGTAATGGTAAATAATAAAATTTACGAAGGCAAATCTCTGGGAGAGTATATTCCCGAGAATACGCCCATCACTATAATAAAAGTAAACGAGTCTAATCTTATTGTAAAACCCACTAATTCTTAAAAAATGGATAATTCTATTCTTCTTTATTTAGTAATACTTGTTGGAGGTATCATTGCTCTTTCTGTATTGCTATACCTTGTTCCTCTTGGACTGTGGTTTCAGGCAATTATTACCAATGTGCGTGTCGGACTTCTTCAGTTAATTCTGATGCGTTGGAGAAAAGTTCCACCCTCAATAGTGGTGAATGCAATGATCAACTCAAAGAAAGCAGGTTTGGATTTAAGTCCTGATCAGCTCGAAGCACATTATCTCGCTGGTGGTCATGTTCAGAAGGTGGTAAATGCTTTGATATCGGCTGATAAGGCTAATATTCCCCTCGATTTCAAAGCTGCTACAGCAATCGACCTTGCAGGCCGCGATGTTTTCGAAGCCGTTCAGATGTCGGTACAACCAAAGGTTATCAATACACCTCCGGTTGCTGCAGTAGCAAAGGACGGTATTCAGCTTATTGCCAAAGCAAGGGTTACTGTACGTGCCAACATCAAACAATTGGTGGGTGGTGCCGGTGAAGAAACCGTGCTTGCAAGGGTTGGTGAAGGTATTGTATCTTCTATCGGTTCCTCGGTAAATCATAAAGCAGTACTTGAAAATCCCGATTTTATATCGAAGAAAGTTCTTGAAAAAGGTCTTGACTCAGGAACCGCATTCGAGATTCTTTCGATTGATATCGCCGATATTGATGTTGGAAAGAACATTGGTGCCCAGCTGCAGATGGATCAGGCCAACGCCGATAAAAATATTGCCCAGGCACGCGCCGAAGAAAGAAGAGCTATGGCTGTTGCCCAGGAACAGGAAATGATCGCCAAAGCTCAGGAAGCCCGTGCAAATGTTATCCAGGCCGAAGCTCAGATTCCTATGGCTATAGCCGAAGCCTTCCGTTCGGGAAATCTCGGCATAATGGATTATTATAAGCTGCAGAACGTTCAGGCCGATACGTCTATGCGTGAGTCCATTGCCAAACCCGGACAAGGTAAGAAAGATAAATAGCACAGGATTGTTAAAAACTATTTCAGATTATTTTCACCGATAAGTGAAAATAATTTTGGTAATCTAAGGGGATTTTATACTTTTGTCGAGCTTTTAAAAAGACGGGTATAAAGTCCCCGACAGTTTTAAAGCACTTGTTACAGCAATGATTTCCGGTTGAGCCGGAACGACATATCGAACAGGAAAGTGAAAACTTTTTTAGGAGAGATGGGTGAGTGGCTGAAACCAACGGTTTGCTAAACCGTCGTACTCTGCAAAGGGTACCGGGGGTTCGAATCCCCCTCTCTCCGCTGAGGTTGCAAGTTATAAATTCAAATATCGGGGTGTAGTACAGTTGGTAGTATGCCTGCTTTGGGAGCAGGAGGTCGTCGGTTCGAGTCCGGCCACCCCGACAAAAGGGATACAATCCCAAAAACAAAAGCTCGTAAATCTTATGATTTACGAGCTTTTTTATTTTTCTAATACAAAATCGAAACAATTATTTTCAACCAAAATGTGACCTATTCGGATACCAAAATTAAAGTTTACTTTTGGGTTACCGAATAGCACGTAAGTAATTTATATGCAATTAGTTGAATAATATTATTTAGGTGTTTTTGATAGGTTTTAATTGTCAAATTTCAGCAATGAAGTTGACAAGGTTTTTAAAACGAATTAATAACAACTAAATCGTATTTCGTATGACAACAACAAACACCTTCGGAATCGTGTTTTATCTAAAAAAACAAAAACAGAAAAAAGGTAAAGCTCCCATCTATGCTCGGATAACCATTGATGGTCGGCGTGTTGAAATCTCTATCAAAAAAGACATT
Source organism: Bacteroidota bacterium (assembly GCA_021779665.1). Classification (GTDB taxonomy): domain Bacteria; phylum Bacteroidota; class Bacteroidia; order Bacteroidales; family JAAUTT01; genus JAAUTT01. Next base: position 23,003 of record JAJYAG010000044.1, read on the forward strand.
GATGTTGAAAACTGGAGCAAAGGTAAAGGAATGGCTAAAGGTAAAGGAGAAGAAATAAGAGCACTAAATACCTTTCTAGAACAGATACGGAGCCGAATGGTAGAATGCTATCAACAATTACAATTAAAAAAGCAGTTGATCACTGCTGTTGCTGTTAAAAATAAATTCCTGGGCATCGAAGAAAAAGAACATTCCTTAATGAGTTTATTCGACTTCCACAACGAGCAGATGAAAAATGTTCTCGAGTGGGGAACGATGAAGAACTATTATACCACAAAAAACTACTTTCAACTTTATCTAAAAGAAACTCTTCACATTTCAGATATCTACCTTTCTCAACTTAGTTATATGTTCATAGTTGGTTATGAGAAATTCATGAAAGAATATACACCTCTTCAGCCCAAAAAACCTTGTGGACAAAATACAATAATGAAGCATATTGAGCGACTCAGGAAAGTCATAAATCTTGCAATTAAAAATGAATGGTTGGATAGAGATCCATTTCAAAAGTTTCAACCGACATTTTTAAAAACTCATCGACATTTTCTTACTTCCAATGAACTTGCTTCTATAGAGGAAAAGGTTTTTAAAAGTCAACGCTTACAGCATGTTAAGGATGTTTTTATATTCAGTTGTTACACAGGACTCGCTTATATTGATGTTTATGAACTCACCCCAGATAATCTATTTTTAGGTGATGATGGAGAATTCTGGATTAACACTTTTCGTCACAAAACAGATATTCAGGTTAAAGTACCTATTCTCCCTCAAGCAATGGAAATCTTAAAAAAATATAAAAACTATAGCAAAGTCGTCGAATCTGGTAAATTATTGCCTGTATATTCAAATCAAATTCTTAATAATTACTTAAAAGAAATTGCAGATTTCTGTGGAATTGAAAAATCTTTAACCTTTCATATTGCACGTCACACCTTTGCTACAACAGTTACACTTACAAATGGAGTACCTATCGAAACAGTTTCAAAGATGCTTGGACATACTAGTATAAAAACAACTCAGATTTATGCCAAAGTAATCGAACAAAAAGTGAGCGAGGATATGCGCATTCTTCGCAATAAAATGGCTGAAAAAAAGTAGTTGCATATTTTTTTAATTATTAAAGGTTCTAATCTCTTGTTTACAGCCTTATTAAATTAAAGCTTTCAGTAATATTACGAGGGTTATAGAGGGCTTTGAAAATACTGACTACTGAAAAAAAGAACTAGGGTTCGTGATTTCTGTTCGAAATAAAAGCATACTCATTTATAAGCTCCTTAGTTTTAAATTCGGATTTAATCCTTTACTTGACTCATTTGTAGTATAGTTAATTTAGAAAATTGCCTCATCAATTCTGTCCTTTTTTATTATGATAGACTATTGAACTTATTCTCATTCCTAGGATAGGTTTTATTATCTAACCTATTTACCCCCTATATTTTTAAATTACATATAATATCAAATAAAAATTTCTCATAACTTAAAAAAAATCGTTTTCAATTTTAAAGTTGTAATTTAGATCGTTTTAATTAAATAAAAAATTATGATTTTGATTCGATATTAAGAACGGTTTAAAAAAAAACTAATATGAATTCAATGAAATCAGAATATTTGAAAGATTTTGAAGTCAATATAAAACTCAAACTTGCTTTTCTTTGGGTTGCAGTTATGTTTTGCTATGTATATGGTGACTATTTTGAATTATATGTACCTGAAAAAGTCTCTGGTTTACTTAGTGGCAATAATTTATTAAATAGTCCAATGAAACTTTTTCTGGCATCTATATTAATGACTATTCCCGCTTTAATGACTTATTTGTCTTTAACATTAAAGCCAAAGGTAAGCAAGTTGCTAAATATTATTTTTGGAACCTTTTTTACCGTTGTTATGGTATTTATAGCGGGGATATCAATTAGTCTGTGGCGCACTTTTTACATTTATTTATCAGTTGTGGAAATTATCCTTACAATTATTATAGTTTGGAGTGCTTTAAGATGGCCAAAGTTGTCAATTAAAAATGAAATCTAATTTTCTATCTATAATCGAAATTGAATATCAGAGTCCGTTTTCTCAATTAAATAATATTTAATATCTAAATGAAAAATCATGAGTATTTACACGGTTATTCGAAAAAGGAGGGTTTAAGACTTAATAATCAAGCTGCTACATTAGAGGATCTTATTCATTATGATTCAATATTCCCAAGACATGGTTTAGTACTTGAGGCTGGATGTGGAGTGGGGGCACAAACTAAAATAATTGCATCCAAGAATCCAGATTCTTGTTTTATTTCAATTGATATATCTCAGGATTCGATAACTGAAGCTGAAAGAGTAATAAGATTTTTGGGAATTTCTAATGTTGAATTTAAGCAAGCAGATATATGCAAGTTACCATTTAGAGATGGGATGTTTGATTGTGTAATCATTTGTTTTGTATTAGAACATCTACAAAATCCATTACAAGCCCTCACTGAATTAAAAAGGGTATTAAGAAAAGGAGGAACCATGATGGTAATTGAGGGTGATCATGGTTCAACGTTCTTCTATCCTGATAGTAATTATGCTTACTTATCTATAAATTGTCAAATTCAACTTCAGAAACAAAGTGGTGGCAATGCGAATATTGGGAGAGAATTATATCTTTTGCTTAATACACTAAACCTTTCTAATCTCTCAATTTCTCCTCGAATTGTTTATGTTGATTCCAGCAAGCCCCAACTTGTTGAAGGTTTTATAAAAAATACTTTTATTTCTATGATTGAAGGAGTAAAGGAAAAGGCAATCCAAAAAGGTATTATTGATAATCTGACATTTGAAAAAGGGATAAATGATTTATATAGGACCACCCAATCTGATGGTATATTTTGTTACACATTCTTCAAAGGATGTGGTATAAAGAAATAAAAGTACATTGAAACTTCATAAAGAAGTAATGTCTAACTTCCTTATGGCGACTTAATATTAGTGAACTTTTGTTTTAACTAGATCTAGCTTTGATTTTAACTTTTGGACTATCTGAGGATATTCTTTGTATAAATTATTTTTTTCGGCTGGATCACCAGATAAATCATACAATTGATCCGTTGCGGAATTACCATATTCAATGTTTGTCTCCTTCCCGACAGCCGGGCCTTTACCTGCAGCAATTAATTTCCAGTGTCCATCTTCAATGGAAAGGTTATTGTTTGTATTCTGGAGAATCAAATATTCTCTTCCTTTACCGCCATTATTCAGCCATGTACTGAGCTGATTTTCGCTGTCGGGAGCAGCTCCTTTGGGAATAGTTATATTCAACAGGCCTGCAAACGACGCCAGCATATCCACCTGGCAGACTAATTTATCCGAAATAGCGGGTTTAACTTTTGAGGGCCATGATAATATTCCAGGAACCCTCGTACCACCTTCATAACTGCTGTATTTGCCTCCTCGGAAAACTCCAGCCGGCTTATGACTACCAAGCAATTCAATCGCCTGATCCTTATAACCATCGTCCACCACAGGACCATTGTCGCTTGTAAGAATTACGATGGTATTCATATCAAGATTTAGTTCTTTCAAAACATCTAAAACCTGACCTACGCTCCAGTCGAACTCAAGAATGGCATCGCCTCTGGGTCCCATGCCGCTTTTGCCTGCAAAACGAGGATGTGGCACTCTGGGAACGTGAATATCCTGAGTGGCAAAGTATAAAAAGAACGGAATATTTTTACTCCTGCGAATAAAGTCAATGGCTTTACCTGTCAGCACTTCAGCAATTTCCTCATCTTTCCAGAGAGCCGATTTTCCACCTTTCATAAACCCGATACGCGAAATACCATTTACAATGGACATATCGTGTCCATGACTGGGATGCATTTTCAGCAATTCGGGGTTATCCTTTCCGGTAGGCTCACCTTCAAAGTTCTTCAGATAACTTACTGAAATGGGATCGTTGGAATCGAGGTTGACAATTTTTTCGTTCTCAACATAAACACATGGAACACGGTCGCCCGTTGCTGCCATGATAAATGAATAGCTAAAACCCAAATCTGATGGCCCGGGAGAGATATGCCCGTTCCAGTCCTGCGTACCGGTTTTGTCTCCCAACCCGAGATGCCATTTTCCAACAGCAGCGATTTGATAGCCGGCATCTTTGAAAACATTGGCCAAAGTATACCGCTCAGGGCGGATAATAGAACCTGCATCGCCTGTGGCAATTCCGGTCCCCTCTCGCCGCCAGGCATACTCGCCAGTAAGAAGAGCGTATCGCGAAGGAGTTGAAGTAGCCGCGGTACTGTGCATATTTGTAAACCGGACGCCTTGTTTAGCAAGCCTATCGATATTGGGCGTTTGAATAGTTTTGGAACCATTGCAACTTATATCGCCAAAACCAAGATCGTCGGCATAGAGATAGATGACGTTAGGTTTGGGAGTCGGAATTTTCTGCTGAGCCAGGGCTTGGTGGTTAGTTCCGGCAACAATTCCAATTAGTCCAAAAATGCAGGGGGCATTATATTTCTTCATATTGTTAGATCCTTTCGAATTAAATAATTAGTATAAAAGGTGAAGAGTAAAATGATTGATAAGTAAAAAAAGGTATATTATTCGTTTTCAATAATATAATAATTTAAGTTTTCCTTCGTAATTATGTCTAAAGGCAGATATTTAATATTGGGGACTTCCTTTTTTAATACAAGATATTGAGTAAGGAGTTGTAAACTCCAAAAACCTTGTCCTCTTGCATTTTGGTTTATCAAAAAGTTAATAGTTCCATTTTTTAAATGTGTTATATTTTGAGGAATAAGATCATAGCCTACAATCTTAATATTTGTTATAAATCTATCTCTTAAATACGATGCAATTAGGAATGCTTTAGAATTCGTGACAAAAATGCTACGAAGATTAGGATCCTTGTCTATTAGATCATCCATTTGATTTATGAATCTAGAATAATTTGAACTATTTAATTCTTGACAAATAAGTTGATAGTTCAATTTGTTTTGAAGAAAATAATCTCTGAACCCCTTTTCTTTTCTTGTTAAATGAGCTGCATTAGAAAGTTCTTCATCAAAATGTGCAATTAAAATAGTACAGGGTTCATTTTGGCCATAATGAATTAACCTGCCAGCTAGAAGGCCGCTTTGATAAGAATCTTGTCCGATATAGCTTAAAGGGAATATTTCTGAAATTTGAGTATTGAATAGGACAAAGGGTATATTGGTTTCTTTCCAACTTTTAAAAAAGGGAAGACCCTCTCTGTAGAAAATGGGAGACACTATAATTCCATCTGGTCTCTCATATAATACTTCAGAGGCTTTTTCCTGGAAAGAATCAATAAAATTGGGATTAAACATCAATATGGTAAGTATTATGCCATATTCCTTTAAATCTTTAAATGCACTTTCAATTCCTTCCTTTGGGTAAGACCAATACATATCATATTGCGGATCAGGAATGAGAGCAACAATTTTGTAATTTTTTTTTGAGCTTAATGCTCTTGCTATAAGATTAGGCTGATAATTCAATTCTTTAAGGATCTTAAGCACCTTTTCCTCCACAGCAGGCTTGACCTTACCTCTTCTATGTAAAACCCTGTCTACAGTTCCTATTGATACATTCGCCTTAAGTGCTATATCCTTTATTCTAATTCTTCTGGAATTCATCAAATCCTTTTTTAAGTGTACGCTCAAATTTAATGAAATAAATTATTTACCTTTTTGTATTATTTACGTTTTAACTGTCCTAAATGATTATTGATACCTAAACACTCTTTTTATTTTAAAATAAAATAATAAAAACCTTCTGAGAGATTCGCACCTGACAGAAGGAACTAGTTTTACTAACATAATACTAGAGAATAATTATAACTTAACAACAAACATCCAGACTCAATTATTCACCAATTGGCTTTATTGCTTTAAAACCTTCTTTTCGCTAATTGTATTTATTTACTAATTCAACTCATATATCGTTTTTTTGATTTAACCAGCTTCTTTCCGTTGGGGATAATAAGTTTTTTCAAAAAAAATGAGATTTACCTTATTTCAATCTGGGATATTAGCGCCAGTTATAAATTATTAACAAAACGAAACAAGATACCGGAACATTGATTTTATCGTACGGAGTTAATAATATTATTCCGGCACTTGTTTCTTTTGTAAAATGATTTTTTATTGAATTTTACTCTTAACATTTGTATTACCCCCACCTTCAAGGGACAAGGAAACTGGTTTATTTGTTTTCCAATTACCCTTTGTGAAATCAACAACATCAATTGAACATGACCTTTTTTTAACCGACATTTCGCTTAAGGGAGAAATTGCGCTCCAGAGAGCTGCATCATATACGTCCTGATCCAAGGGTAAACCATTGCGAAGACAATCTATTAAACGCCAGTCCATCATAAAATCCATTCCTCCATGCCCGCCTACTTTTTTGGCCATCTCTCCGATTTTTGTCACAATCTCCGGTGTATATTGGTCTTCCAGTTTCTTCATTTCTTCGGAAGATATCCAATCTTCTCCAAATGAGATCCGTGATGGTTCTGGCCACTTCTGAGCTATTCCTTTTGTTCCACTCAAAAGATGTATTCTTGAATAAGGGCGCAGAGATGTAACGTCATGCTGGACTAATATACTTTTGCCTTTATTGGTGCGGATGAGAGTTGTATTCATATTGCCGCGGAATTTTTTATTTTCGAAACCTGAATAGAAGGCATCTGATTTGGCAAGTTCGTTTGCCTTTGCTTCCATTTGAAAATCGAAAGTGGACAATGAGGTCAGATATTCCATTCTATCTCCCCGGTTAATATTTAGTACCTGACAAATTGGACCCAACCCGTGAGTAGGGTAAAGGTTTCCATTACGATAATTTTCTTTCAGCCGCCACATATTGTAATATCCACGTTTACTAAAATTTAAGTCGACAAGATTATGGATGTATGCTCCTTCTGTGTGCACAATTTCTCCTAAAAGACCATTACGCGTCATGTTCAAAGTAAGAAGTTCAAAGAAATCATAACAACAGTTTTCAAGCATCATACAATGTTTTCTGGTATTTTCTGAAGTCTCAACTAGTTCCCAACATTCTTCCAGTGTTTTGGCTGCTGGCACTTCAACTGCTACATGTTTCCCTTGTTTCATGGCATAAACTGCCATGGGAGTATGTAAATGCCATGGAGTACAAATATAAACCAAGTCAATATCTGGTCTTTCACAAAGCACTTTCCATGAATCCTCCTGACCAAAATATTCAGCAGCCTGGGGTAGTCCATAATCCTTAAGAAATTTTTGAGTATTTTTTACCTTCTCTTCCTGTATATCACATAAAGCTTTGATCTCTACGCCTTCAATATTGGCTATGCGTCTTGGTGCGCTTGAACCTCTCATTCCTAAACCAATGAATCCGATTCTTACAGTTTCTATTTTGGAGGCTCCATAACCACACATATTAAAATTTTGCGGTCTGTTCGATAGTATTTTATTAAAATATTTTTCTTCGGAATTAGAGCTATTAGAAATCCCGGGAATGCTGCTGAAAAATAATCCAGCTCCTAAAGTTGTATTCTTAATAAAATTTCTGCGATTTGTGCTCATGTTTTTTATTTGATGGTTTTATAAATCTATAGTGGTTTTATTATGTAACTGTACTTATAACCATGGAAAGAAATCCTGTATTTTTCCATAGGCCAGGATCCCCAGCTGTCGATTCCTTGTACACCAGTCTGCTGCAGGTCGATATGCATATAAATTTCGTTACGTGGAACCAATTCGCCGGAATGGTATTGCTTTTTATCGGCTTCGGGGTCGAGATCGTCGAGGCTGTAAGGTAATGCCGAGCAGTTGAGCAGGTCGGTTGCAAATTCAACACGGAGACCTCTGCCTTTGGCGTTGGTAAGGCTGTACCAGCGAACGTCCGACTTATTGCCGCTCTCCTGTGGGCGGGCGTAAGGATAATATTGTTCCGAAAGCGTTTGGCTGTATATTCCAACCAACGATGCGGTTTTACGGTCCCAATAACTTTCGCCGGGTCCACGGCCATACCAGCTGATTTTATCTAACTGTCGGTTAATTTTCAGGTCATTGCCAATGCGCATCATCAGCTTATAGTTGCCTTTTACAGCTTCAAAACTGTTGTCGACTTTGATGGCACCATCGGCATAAACAGTCATTTTCTGCGAAGCAACCGCATCGCCATTCACGAGATTTTTGCTGAAGATTACTTCAATCTGCTGCGGACTTACAACGTTTACCTTTGCGTCGGCTATTGTTCCTTCCTGGTAGGCATTGCGCCACATGCGCATCGATTTGTTAAAGCCTGCCCCTATGTCATTGTCGGTTGGGGCTCTCCAGAACGATGGTTGTGGCCCGTTTTCAATAATACTGGCTCCTTTAAAACTGTAAGATTTTAGTACCCCGGCCTGTAAGTCGAATACAGCTGTAAAGTCCTTGCCTGTGATAGTGCATAGGTTTCCACTGGTATTTGATTTCAATTCTCCTTTGGCAACACTTTCCGCAGCAGCAACCGGTTTCCCAAGCTCAAACTGATCGTAGGCCATTACATGTCCTGCTTCCAGAAATGGTTCTGCCTGTTTTACTGAATAAAATACATTCAGGAAATATTCGTTACCCGATTTCTGCTTCGATTTAACCGGAATAGTAAAATCCCTGGATTCTCCGGCAGCAATGGGAATGGATGGGATTACTCCTTTTTCGGTTTCTTTTCCATTCTCCAGCAATGTCCAGTCTATTTGCACATTATCAATATTTCTGAAGAAATAACCATTCGTTACCGTCAGTTTGTAATTTTCACCAAGTCTTGATTTGATGTGCTGGTAAACTTTTTTTACTTCTACCGCCATGGGTGTCATGCCGCGATAAGCCGTAACCACTCCTTTCACACAGAAATTATTATCGCTCAGGTTTTCGTCTACCGGCTCATAGAGTGGAAAATCTCCGCCATAGGCCATAATGCGTTTTCCATTCTTCACCGTATCTATTGCCTGATCAATCCATTCCCAGATAAAACCGCCCTGCAGATACGGGTTGTTTTCAATGACATCCCAGTATTCCTTGAAATTGCCTAAACTATTTCCCATGATGTGAGCATATTCGCTCATAATCAGAACACGGTCCGGGTTTCGTTTTGAGTAACGGATCATCCATTTGGGGTCCGGGTACTGAGGTACTATCATATCAGTATTGTAATCCCACTCTGCCCGCTCATACTGAACAGGACGGGTATCTGTTTTCTTAAGCCAATCGTATGCCTCGTACATTACGGTGCCATTTCCAGCTTCATTACCCAGCGACCAGGTAACAACCGATGGATGATTCTTGTCGCGCTCGTACATGCGCTGAATTCTTTCCAGCTGTGGAATACGCCATTGTTTATTGTTTGCTAGGGTATGTTCCAGGCTGTACCCTAATCCATGCGATTCGATGTTTGCTTCGTCAACCACATACAATCCATATTGGTCGCAGAGTTCCAGCCAATAAGGGTCGGGTGGGTAATGAGAATGACGCACGGCATTTACGTTGAGTTTCTTCATCATCTCCATATCTTTCAGCATATCCTCTTTCGACAGGGTATGTCCTTTGGTTGGATTATGCTCATGACGGTTTACACCTTTCAGGAAGACTCGTTTGCCGTTAACCAGGAAATTACTGTCTTTGATCTCGATGGAACGGAAGCCAACTTTAACAGGTACCACCTGAAGAATAGCACCTTTCTTATCTTTGAGCGTGATAAAAAGGGAATATAAATTTGGTAATTCAGCCGACCATTTTTCAACGGAAGGGATTTCGGTGCTGAAAGTCACCTTTTTAAAATAGTTTCCAAGCACCGATTGAGATCCGCGGGTCTGATCCCTCCAAATTGTTTTGCCATTTTTGTCAGTAAGTACGACTTCCAAAGAGAACGTATCAGGGCGACTATGTAAGGTTTTCTGATCAATTTTATAGCTGGTTACTTCAATTTCCGCCTTGAAAACACCATTGGTGTATGAAGGATCGAGTGTACTAGTTATTTTGAAGTCTCGGATATCGAGTTTTGGTGTAGAGTAAAGATATACATCACGTTCAATCCCTGAAATGCGCCACATATCCTGGCATTCGAAATAACTACCATCGCTCCATCGGTAAACCTGCAAGGCAACAAGGTTTTCTCCTGGTTTCACATATTTGGTAATATCGAATTCGGCAGCAAGCTTGCTGTCTTCGCTGTATCCGACTTTTTCGCCATTTACCCAGATAAAGAATGCAGATTTAACAGCCCCCAGATGTATAAAGACCTGGCGGCCATTCCAGTTTTCGGGAATGTTAAATTTGCGGCGGTAGGAGCCTACCGGATTATAATCTTCAGGAATGTCAAAAGGTGGATTCAGCTTTCCGTACCTTTTGGCATGACCGGTAAATTCGTATGGCTGATTTACATAAATGGGAACTCCGTAGCCATTTACCTCCCAGTTAGCGGGCACTTTAAAGTTATCCCAAGATTGATCATTGAATTCGGTCTTGTAAAAATCCAGAGGTCGTTTTCGGGCATCGCGTACCCAGTTAAACTTCCATATCCCATTCAGGTTGACAAAATACTGCGATTTAGCTTTTACATTTTCTTTTGCCAGATCAGAACTTTCGTAACCAAATGCAGAGGCTCTCATTGGCATACGGCCCAACGATACAACCTCAGGAGTTTGCAATTCCCAGGGAAGAACTTGAGAATAGACAGAGATGATTTTAAAGAGTAATAAAAAAAAGGTATTCTTTTCATTTTTAAGTATTTAATTTTTTGGATATAAGTCAAAAGATATGTTATCGAACACATTAATCTATTTCAGTATATTAGTGCTAAATAAATAAAAAAAATGTTATCGAACACATATGTATAAACAATTTATTTTCAGATAAAAATCTTACATTTATTTCGGATAGTAAATGCAAAAAACTTTAGCAATCACCCATATGACCAGCAACAATGCCTGATGGAAGATTATTTTCTTTGCACTATGAATTAAAAGTACTTGACGAGCTTGTGCTTGATAAGATGAATCCAGAACGTGATCCAATGGATAATATTGATTCTTTAATGGGTTTCGAAAGTGTTGCCAAAGCTCAAAAAGAATTAATTAAAAAAAAGCTAGTATGTACCGCTTATTCCCTTTCTGATGAAAGAATTACTATTACATACATACATAATCACCAAGCTAGTTTGAGTCATTTGATTGAAGTACTCTTTAATTATTCCAATGATGAAAAATTAAAAAAATATACAGAATATCAAATAGTCATTAACCAGATAATAAATCACCTAGTTGACTTAATGATCTTCTTGGCTGAAACATTCAGGAATTACTTCAATTATGATGCAGAATCAACAATTTCATTTAAAGGAACTGCTTCAGCACATTTTAGAGGACAATTGATGAAATTCCATCCTAGAAATTCATGCAAATTTCAGACTATACTTGATATTGCATTAGAACCAATTATAGAGTTTACCACAAATCCGTTAGTGAAGTCGACGACTTTTAGGAAATTGATGTATTTTGATAATTTGATTAAATCTCTATTATTGATATATGACTCTGAAATATTTGATCCACAAAAAATTAAAATTCTTTTAATCGAATTAAACTTTAATTCTAATCATTTTTTTTGGTACATTATTAATGAAATTGAGTTAGAGATTTTATCTTTTTCAGGAGATACAGAGAAGATTGAAAAACTTTCCTGGTATTTGAAACAAGTTAATCAAATTCAAATGAGAAAAGATTTGATTTTTGAGCCCAAGCAAGAATCTATTAAAGAAAAAATAATCAATTGGTTACTTGAAGAAATTTGCTTTCTTGAGAAAAGTATCAAAAAAGAATTTTTAGAAATAAGAAATGAAGAAAAGTATGGGAGTTTTAAATTAACTACTAACTTATCGGTACCGGTCTATGGCCTTTTACTTCATTTATTGTTTGAGTGTGATGTTTATGAAAGGCATCAACTTGCTCAATCATTGAGGTTCTTTGCCAATCACACTAAAACAAAAAATGTAAATGAGATTGCAGAGGAAAGTTTAAGACAAAAATATTACAAACACGAACAAAGTGTTAAGGACAAAGTCAAAGCACTAATAATTAAAATGCTAAAAAAATTAAATGAGGATTTTGATTAAACGTCAGACAACATAGATTCAAGTTTATAAAACTTCAGTATTGTTATCAGTTCTTCCAAGACATGATAATTAAAGTAAGGTAGCTTAAGTAAATGATTTGAAGAAAAACTTGTTATTTCGTATAAATTTCTGAAGTTATTCATACGTACCATTTCTTCGAATTCTTTACTTAATGCAAAATCGCTAATTGGTCTTAGTAAGATTGAATCTTTATCTACCATTATTGTGGAAGTTAGCTATAGTACAAAAAAAATAGCGTGGGTTATCAATTCCCAGCCACAGAGGTACCGCCAAGCACCCACAGCACTGATGAACTGAGCCCACGCATAGCGTGAGCGACCAGTCTATTTCCGAGTGCTGTTGAAAATTTGGCGGTTTTCTGTGGCTCAGTTATAGCTTTCGCTACTTATATTTAATTAAATAATGTTCAAATCAATACAAATATAAGCAATTACATCTAATGCTTATTGGATTTTAGCCTTATACTAGTTCTGAATAACAAATTAAAAATTTAAATTACTTATAATAAGGTAATTATAGGAGGGTTACATGACCCTTGTGACTGGAATTTATTCTATAATCTATTTTGTTTTGTAATGAATTAATTTAAACCTATCATCATGCCAGCACAAATTATTACAATCGATGACCTTCAAGAACTTAAGATTGAGTTGCTCGAAGATTTTAAACGATTACTAAAGGAATATGGAGGTCACCCTACAAAAAAATGGTTGAAATCCCCTGAGGTTAGAAAACTATTAAACATTTCACCTGGTACCCTTCAAAATCTCCGAATTAATGGTACTCTTCCATTTACAAGAATGGGAGGAGCATTGTATTACGATTATGAAGATATTCAAAGGATTCTGCAGGCAAATAAAAAACAGAATCTTTTTTTTTAATTGTTGCTCCTTTTAAATTAAGTGTAACATGAATTATATCCGTCATCTTACAGCTTTTTATGTTAAAGCAGCTATAGATGAAAGGCTTAATCCCACTCATTTGAGCTTATATCATGCATTATTTCAACTCTGGAATTTGAATCGATTTGAAAATCCAATATCAGTAACTAGAACACAAATAGTAAAGTTAAGTAAAATAGGTTCACACCATACTCTTTATAGGTGTTTTTCCGATTTACATAATTGGGGATATATTGTGTATAGACCCTCTCATAATCCTTTAAAAGGTAGCTATGTAAACATGTGCAATTTCGACAAAAATTCCGAAACCATTTTCCAATTAACTTGTGCAAAAATGGAACAAGATTTGCCAAATTCCTTGTGCAAATTCGATACAAGTTATGCACCAAAAATGCACCCTCTTATAAATAATAAAGAATATTTAAACAATAAATTATTATGTGGTGAAAGCAACCAATCCCAAATTGTTTCACCTGAAAATATGGAAATGCCTCAACAGAGAATGAGATTTTTTTATGAGGATTCTAAAAGAAAAAAAGTTTCGGTAAAAAAAGAAAAAGTATTTATTCCTCCAGTGTTAAAAGAAACTATTGATTTTTTCATATCTGAAAGATATCCTGAAATAGAGGCCAAAAAGTTTTTCTATCATTTTGAAGCAAATGGCTGGAAAGTAGGGGGTAAAACGCCTATGAAAAGCTGGGAGGCGGCAGCACACCACTGGATGTTAAACGCAATTGAGTATGAGCCTAAAACCCGGAATAAAAAATTAAATCAAAACAACTCTAAAGACTATGGCGAACCTCTATGATTTAGATTCTTATATCAAGATAATTGAATGGAAAGGAATAGAATTGTTTGGAGAACATTTTAAAATTTATAAGGAGGATTCTAATCTTATTAACAGATTACTAGCTTACTTTTTAAAGAATAATGAACTATGCAGTAAAAATGGAATTTCTTTAAAAAAAGGAATCTTGTTGACAGGACCTGTAGGATGTGGTAAAACTACGCTTATGTCTTTATTAAGACTATTTCAGCCAGCGGATAATCGTTATATAATGAAGTCGTGTCGAGAAGTAAGCTTTGAATTTATTCAGGAAGGATATTCTGTTATTTTGAAATATAGCCGGCAAGCATTTAATCAGGATAAGCCCAAAATATTTTGTTTTGATGACCTTGGCACTGAGACTAATTTAAAGTATTATGGAAATGAATGTAATGTGATGGCAGAAGTCATTCTTTCGAGATATGACCAATATATTACTAAACATATGATTACTCATGTCACCACTAATCTAAATAGTTCTGAAATAGAAGGTTTATATGGGACAAGAGTCAGAAGTAGAATGAAAGAAATGTTTAATCTAATATCTTTTCAAAATTCTGCGCGGGATAAAAGAGGGCATAATTAATTCTTGTAATTGCAATAAGATATGACTATTATAAAATTTTATCTGATGAATATATAGCATTATAACTATTTAGAGAACTTTATGGTTAAAAATAGTTTGAATTCGAGTTGAAAAAAATGTGACGGATCATCTTTTCTTTTAAAATTACTCAAATTGAAAACACACTCTACATTGTATTATTATTTGTAGGAGGTTGATTTAAACCTTCAATTCTGTTCTTTTATTGAAATGTTAAAACATTTCCAACTTTTACTGTTAATTTTACGTCTATAGATTATTCAATTTAATTATGATGCATATTGAAAAAAAAAAATGGAGAATAATCAGGATGATTTTTATAGTATTCATCTACTTTTCAGTACTCAATGGATGCAAAAAAGATAGCCTAACACATCCTGTTAAGGTAACCTTTAGTATCAATTTGGAGCAAATTAAAGGTTTGCCTGCATACATAACTTCCTCGCAGTCTGTCGTTAGTATAGGTAGTATAAGCTTTCTTGGTTTACGACAACAAGGGGGAGATGTACACTTTGATACCAAACCAGGTACAACTCAAGGTACTTATATTTTAAGTTCTGGAAAATCTGCAGAATATGTTACATATTTTGATATTCCTCAGGGAGTGTATGATTATATGAATTGGAGTATTATTTTAAATGAAATTGATGAAGAAACATATGACAATACTCTAGTCGACTCTGAAGATTACGGTTTATTGATCTCAGGAATTTACACAAAGTTAGATGGGGCAAAAATCCCATTTTATTTTATGATAGATCCCTTACATAAATTTTCTTTTGAGGCATCTGACATAAAAGGATCAACTCCAATGTCTATTATTGATGGACAAATGTATGACATTCTTATAGAATTAGGTCCATCTGAAGCTATTTTAAATATTAACCGTGATTATTTTGAAAAAGCAACCATTGAATCTGATGATGATAATGAATATATTATTATATCCCCTGAATCTAATATAAACTTTTACCAATATTTTCTTTTCCAATTGGAAAAAACCCGCAGAGCTACGGTGAACTAGTTCAACTTAATAATTGTGGATGAACGCTATAGAAAACTTGTCAGAACAGCAACTTATTGATGGATGTTTAAGGAATGACAGGAGAATGCAGGAATTACTTTACAGAAAATTTGCCAATGAAATGTATTCCATTTGTTTAGCATATGAACCTGATAGAGATTCAGCCAAAGATATATTCCAAGAAGCATTCGTTAAAGTTTTTAAATGTATTAAAACATATGATAATAGAGGATCCTTGAAAGGTTGGATTAGGAGAATTATTACCAACACAGCCATTGACCACTTTAGACAAAAAGTTAATAGTGATAAATTTATTGAGGTTGAAAAGATCTCAAATATAACTTCGGGCAATAGTGATGCTATTGAAAATTTAGAGACACAAGATATTCTCTCTCAGGTAAAACGTTTACCAGAGAGAGCTAGAATAGTATTTAACTTATATGCTTTAGAGGGATTCTCTCATAAGGAAATTGCTGAGATGTTATGCATAACTGAAGGGACTTCGAAATCTCAATTTAGCAGGGCACGACAACTTTTACAGGAATGGATTAAATAGAAAGTTGTAAATGAACGAAAAAGAGTTAATAGAACAGTATCGAATTCAATTAGAACGCTCGAACGATCAAGCTCCTGAGGATCTTTGGAACGATATTGCTAATAATTTAGATATTGATGATGTTTGGAATAATATTGCTGCTGAACTTGATTCTGAGGAGCGAAGTCGTCCTATTACATGGATTAACAAGTATTGGGCTGCGTCTATTTTATTTCTTTTATCATTAGCATTATCTGGGTTATGGTATATGAATGAAAATAAGCAACCTATAACTAAAAAAAATGATTTTACAATAAACTCAAAAAAAGCCTCAGGAACTAAAAATGAACAACCTATAACAAAAATAAACAATCTTTCCACTTCAAAACTGATAGTGACGGATTTAAATAAATATAAAGAAGATAAGGATAGTAAAAACTATATCTCAATAAATAAAAATTCAGATAAAAAAATAAATAGTAGCAACTATCAAGTGGAGATTAATGATATACAAAGAATTACTCTTATAAAGGCGGGAGGTTCAAGTTTAGACACTTTATATTCTCAGCAAATAGCAATCTCTCAAACAAATATTGATGGAGAATCAAAACAGTTTCAGAAATTATATCAAGCAGTTCCTAATGACATACAAAAAATTGCTCCTATCCAAGGGAGAGTCTTAAGTTTGGACACATTGTTCTTCCGGCAAATATATCTTTCACAGACAAATATTGATGGGCGATCAAAAAGTGTTCGGAAATTATATGGGGGAATAACTACTTCTGAGATCG
>JAJYAG010000227.1 GCA_021779665.1 Bacteroidota bacterium
TTTTGCAAAACCAATTTCGGCTTTGGTATCGGAGTATTGATATCCGGCATTCAGGGTTATCGACGGGTAGTACCGGCTACGTATGGCTTTAATATCCTGGTCGCTTAACCATTGATTCTGACCAGCTATCAGAAGACTGGTATTCTTTTCTAAGGTGTTTTTCAGTAAGCCTTCAAATATCAGGTTTTTTTCTATTATAATACTGTCCGACCAATTTGCCGGAATATTTAATGAGTAGGCTAAAATTCTGCTTAACTCAAGCTTGGAAGTAGTTAAAGTCTCTTCCTGACGAAGATACTGAGAGCTGTCGGCATTGAAATCGCCTTGTGCCTGCAGGAATTCCAGGCGTGAGAAACTTCCAAGCTTATACTTTTCTGAGGCAATGGCTAAGCGTTCCGAAGATAACTTCATCCCGTATCTCATGGCCTGGAGCAATTGCGCCTGCCGGATCAGGTTAAAGTACTGACTGGCAATCTGCGCCGAAAGGTTTTCCACATCCATGCGGGTGTTCAGTTTTCCAAGTTCGGTCAGTTCTTTAACCCGGTTATATTCTACAAACATTCCAAATCCGTCGAAAATACGCCAGTCAAGAACCAGGTTTCCATTTACGGTCTTGGTTTCGGCATTATCTACTTGCCTTACTGCTCCGGAAAATGGAACCTGCTTTGAGTCGGCTGTTAATTTCGATTGCCGGCCCGTAGCACTTAAGGATGGAAAGAAAGCGTATTTGGCAAAGTTTAAATTGTTTGAAAGAATTTCCTCGTCATTTCGGGCTATTAAAATGGAATAGTTCTTCTCAAGTCCGATAGCCAGTAAGCGTTTAAGCGATAAAGAATCCTGTCCTGATGAGGTTTGAAGGCTCAGGAATAATATTAAAACGAGACCTGAGCCTTTTGTATAAATTGAATTAAGAAACTTATGCATTCTCTGATTTATTTGATTCTTCGGTAACATTACTTACATCTTTTTTCATTTCCGAAATAAAGCTGTATATGGCTGGAACTACATACAAAGTCAATGTAGTGGAAATAAGTAACCCGCCAACTACGGCAATACCCATGGAAACCCTGCTCTCAGATCCCGCTCCGAGTGCCAGTGCAATTGGCAACGCTCCAAGAACTGTTGCTAAACTGGTCATCATAATTGGCCTGAAGCGTGAAACAGAAGCATCGATAATGGCTTCCATTTTCCCTAAACCTGCTGCTTTTCTCTGGTTGGCAAATTCAACAATTAAAATACCGTTTTTGGATACAAGTCCTATGAGCATAATCATCCCGATCTGGCTGAAAATATTCATTGTTTGATTGAAATACCAAAGGAAAACCAGAGCTCCTGAAAGTGCCAGAGGAACTGTGAACATAATGATAAGCGGATCGCGGAAGCTTTCGAACTGGGCTGCAAGTACAAGATAAATTAATACGAGTGCGAGCACAAATGCAAAAAGCAAACTGGACGAACTTTCTGCAAATTCTTTGGAATCACCGGCAAGAGCAGTTGAATAGGATTCATCCAGAACTTTGGCAGCTATTTTGTCCATTTCCTGAATGCCTTCACCAATAGTCCGTCCTTTCACTAAACCTGCCGAAATGGTGGCAGCAACCAGACGGTTGTACCTGTATAACTGAGGTGGACTGCTTTCATTTTGCAGCGAAACCAGGTTGTCTAGCTGAACCATCTTTCCGCTTCTGCTTCGGATATAAATAGACTTAAGGTCGAGCGGATCGTTCCTGTTTTCGCGGGTTAGCTGACCAATAACCTGGTATTGTTTGCCATTCATGATGAAGTAACCAAAACGCTGTCCGCTTAATGCAAGTTGCAGCGTTTGCGCAATGTCCTGAGTTGAAACACCCATCAGAACGGCCTTTTCACGATTGATTTTTACTCTGAGTTCGGGTTTGTTAAACTTCAGGTTAAGATCCAAAACCTGGAAAATAGGGCTTTTTGCAGCTTCGGCCATAAATTCGGGAAGCTTTTTACTCAGATCTTCCAAATCCTGCGCCTGGATAACATATTGAACCGGTAATCCGCTGCGTCGTCCACCAATGGTTTGTTGCTGTGTAACAAAAGAACGGGCTCCGGTGAGCTGGCGGGTTTCGTTCGAAAGATCGTCAAAGATTTCCTGTTGCGAACGTTCCCTTTCACCAGGTTCTTTTAAGATTAACCTTATAAATCCTGAATTTACCGAGCCTCCTCCAAAACCGGGCGCAGTAATGGTTATAAGCCTGCTTGCTTCCGGAGTTTTTTTCTGCATTATTTTGGTAAGGTCGTCCATATATTGGTTCATGTATTCAAAACCGGTGCCTTCCGGAGCCACCGAACGGATCATAAGAGCTGAACGGTCTTCAAGCGGAGCCATTTCAGAAGGAAGTACTTTCCCTATTATAATAATTGAACCAAACGCAATTATCATAATAATAACAGCCCAATACCTGCGCTTCAGGAACGAAGCAAGACTATTCCGATAACCGGTGTTCATCCAAACGAAAAAGGGTTCTGTTTTGCGGTAAAGCCAGTTATGGTGCGAGTGTGACTTCAAAATTTTAACCGAAAGCATTGGAGTCAGCGTTAGCGCAAGAAATGCCGATATACCCACCGCTCCTGCAATTACAACTCCGAATTCGCGGAAGAGCCTTCCTGTAACTCCCTTAAGGAAAATGATCGGGAAGAATACCGCAATTAATGTAACTGTGGTTGCAATAACAGCGAAGAATATTTCGGAAGATCCTTTTATGCCGGCTTCCAGAGGCGACATGCCCTGTTCAATTTTTGTATAGATGTTCTCAAGTACAACAATGGCATCGTCGACTACAAGTCCTATCGCTAAAACAATCCCTAGAAGTGTGAGCACGTTGATGGAGAATCCCGCTACATACATTATAAAAAAAGCGCCAATGAGCGATGCCGGAATTACAACAACAGGTATAAAGGTCGACCGCCATTCCCTTAAAAACAGGAATATGATCAGGATAACCAGCAGAAACGCTATTATAATTGTTTGTTCAACCTCAGTAATAGATTCGCGGATATACTTGGTGTTATCGAATGTTATGAATGCCTGTATATCTGAAGGCAAGTCTTTCTGAATGATATTCAGTCGCTTATATACTTCGTCCGATATGTCTATGTGGTTTGAACCTGGCTGTGGAATTACTGCGCAGGCCACCATTGGTACACCATTCAACTTTAAAATGGTACGCTCATTTTCTGATGCAAGTTCTGCGTATCCCACATCGCTCATTCTTACTACCTGATTTCCGGTTTCTTTAATAACCATGTTGTTGAAATCAGCAGGAGTCTGGAAGCGTCCAATAGTTCTTACGGTAAGTTCAGTATTTTGTCCTTCAATACGTCCTGAAGGCAATTCAATGTTTTCACGAAGCATTGCACTACGGATGTCGAGTGGTGTAAGAGAATAGGCTGCAAGACGTGCAGGGTCAATCCGGAGTCGCATGGAATAGCGCTGACTTCCCCATATTGCCACCGAACTAACGCCTGATACAGTTTGAAGACGTTCTTTGAAAATAATTTCGGCAAATTCAGTTAATTCCATAAGTGATCTTCCGGTACTCGAAATATTCATGATGATTATCGGGTCGGAGTCTGCATCTGCTTTTGTTACAATGGGAGGGTCAACGTCAGCCGGTAACAAACGTACGGCCTGCGAAACCTTGTCGCGAACGTCGTTTGCTGCGGTTTCCAGGTCTATATCGAGCGTAAATTCAACAGTAATGTTGCTGTTTCCGTCACGACTGATACTTGAAATTGATCTGATACCTGCAATACCATTAATGGATTGTTCCAAAGGCTCCGTAATCTGGGTTTCAATAATGTCGGCGTTGGCTCCGACATAACTTGTCGACACAGTAATAATGGGAGGGTCGACACTGGGATATTCACGAACTCCCAAAAATGAAAGTCCGATAAATCCCATAATAAGAATCAGCAGCGTACTAACTATTGTCAGTACCGGCCTTTTTATACTTAAAGAGGATAAACTCATGGTAATTGATCAATAGGAGTTACGTTATTTACTTTAACTTGCATTTCCGATTTTACCTGCAGGATTCCTGTTGTAAGAACCGTATCGCCAGAGGCAATTCCCGATAGTATTTCAACAAGTTTGTCAGTACGAATGCCCGTCTGAACAAAGCTTTGCTTTGCAAGTCCGTTATTAACTATAAAAACCTTTTCTTTTCCTGCTTCAGGAATAATTGACTGTGTAGGGACGCAAAGGGCGTTGTTGATATCCTTCGTAATAAGTTCAATACTTACAAATCGCCCGGGTAATAACAGTCGGTCATTGTTATTGTATTGGGCACGTAACAGAATATTCCGGGTTTGAATATCGATTGTAGGTTCAATGGCATAAACCTTAGCTTTATACTGTTTCGATTGTCCTTCAACTGAAAAATCAAGAGTATTGCCAACTTTCACCGTGCCACTGTATTTTTCAGGGACAGAAAAGTCTACTTTCAGAGGCGATACCTTGGTTAAGCGGGCTATTTTTATAGCAGGAGTTACATATGCTCCCGGACTAACATTACGTAAACCAATAACCCCGTCAAAAGGAGCTCTTATTTCGGTATAGGTTATTCTGGTTTTGATAATTTCAATTTCAGCTTCATTGCTTTTGAGCTGGGTTAATACCTGGTCGTATGACTCGCGGCTTACAGCTTCTTTTTCGAGCAAGGTACGCTGACGGAATTCTATATCCTGAGCTAATTTTTGTTGAATCTGAAGTTTCGAAAGCTGAACCTGTAAATCTTTATCATTGAGCTTAGCCAGCAACTGACCTTTCTTAACAGAAGCTCCTTCGGTAAAAAAAATATCGGTAATTCTGCCGTTGGTTTCAAATGCCAGATCCACTTCTTCGTCGGCAGATAATGTGCCACTTACTTTAACCGATTCGGCTAGATACATTGGTTTAACAAGCACTGCATCAACCGCTACAGCCATCCCCTTTTTCCCGCCACCTTCTTCTTTTTTGCTGGTCCATATCTTACTTACCTTAGGATAGAAAATAATGGCTAAGACCAAAAATCCTAAAATAAACCAAATAAAGGTTTTTGATGATTTTTTCATTAGTAAAACAAGATTAATGTATATGAATAGAAAGTTACATTATGAATATTCGAAAAATTAACTGGTTAAGAAAATACATGTTATCCATCCAACTTGTATTCAATACACAATAAACTGCTAAAGAACTCGATAGTTTAAGGGATAACAAAATAATACATAGGTGCTAATGTATAAATTTATTTTTTATCTGGTAAATTTCAGAGCGTTTCCTTTGTATTGCTCGGAAAAAATTCCCTGGTGGTAAACACGCCTTCCATTTACAAATGTACTTAGAACTTTCGAATGCATATTTACCCCTTCCAGTGGTGACCAACCACATTTGTACAGGATGTTTTCCGGGGCAATGGTCCATTCTTTCGAGGGGGAAACTAAAACCAGATCTGCAAAGTATCCTTTTTTTACAAAACCTCTCTTTTCGATATTATATGCAATTGCGGGAGCATGGCACATTTTATTTACTATTTGGCCAATGGAAATTTTACCTTGCCTGTTAAACTCAAGCATTGTAAGTAACGAATGTTGAACTAAAGGTCCCCCTGATGGAGCTTTGGTATAAGTGTTGGCTTTTTCTTCCAGGGTGTGTGGTGCGTGGTCTGTCGCTATAACATCAAGCTTGTCATTGAGTAGTCCTTCGAAAAGTAATTCACGGTCTCTGCCGGATTTTATCGCCGGGTTCCATTTAATTCTGTTTCCAAGGCGGTTGTAATCCTCCTCAGCAAACCAAAGGTGGTGAACACATACTTCGCTGGTAATCCTTTTATCTTTTAAAGGAATAGTGTTATCGAATAGGTCGAGTTCAACACCCGTTGAAATGTGCAGAACGTGTAAACGTGAATTGTATTTTTTGGCTAGAGCAACTGCAAAAGAGCTGGATTTCAGGCAAGCTTCTTCCGATCGGATGTACGGATGATACTTTACCGGAATGTCATCTCCATATTTCGAAAGATATTTCTGCAGGTTGTTCTTAATGGTGGGTTCATCTTCGCAATGGGTGGCTATCAGCAATTTTGATTTTTTGAAAATCTGATCCAGGGTGCCTGGATTATCTACCAGCATATTCCCTGTGGACGCACCCATAAATATTTTAATGCCGCAAACATTTTGCGGATCGGTACTTAAAAGCTCGTCAATATTATCGTTTGTTGCTCCTATATAAAAGGAGTAGTTCGCTAATGATTTCTCAGAACCAATTTTGAATTTTTCTTCCAGTAATTTTTGAGTGATTGTTTGAGGCGAAGTGTTGGGCATTTCCATGAACGAAGTAACACCTCCTGCAACAGCCGCGCGCGATTCAGTATATATATCAGCCTTATGAGTCAGGCCGGGCTCTCTGAAATGAACCTGATCGTCAATAATTCCCGGCAACAGATATAAACCTTCAGCATCAATTACCTCTGAATTCTCAACGATTGCTTCCGGGGCATCTCCTGTAAATACATCAGAAATGTATTGGCCTTCAATCAATACGCTTCCCTTTACTTCAACTCCTTCATTTATGATGATGGCGTTTTTGATAAGTGTAGCCATTGTTTATTAATTATAAGATTTAAAGTAGCTCTTAATTTTCATCATAATTACTCCCCAAAGTGCTTCATTAAATATACCTCCACTCATTTTGGAAGAGCCAACTTTTCTGTCGGTGAATATAATTGGAACCTCTTCAATTCTGAATCCGAGTTTCCAGGTAGCAAACTTCATTTCCACCTGAAAGGCATATCCTTTAAATTTTATTTTATTAAAGTTTATGGTTTCCAGAACTTTGCGTTTATAACATTTAAAACCTGCGGTTGTGTCATTTATATTCATCCCTGTTATGAAGCGAACATATTTTGATGCGAAAAACGACATAAGTACACGTCCCATTGGCCAATTAACAACATTTACACCCGATTTGTATCTTGAACCAATTGCCAGGTCTGCACCATTAACAGCACACATCTCAAATAGTTTAATCAGATCTTCGGGATTGTGTGAAAAATCAGCATCCATCTCAAAAATATAGTCGTAATGATGCTCGATTGCCCATTTAAAGCCTGCGATATAAGCCGTCCCCAGGCCTAATTTGCCGGCCCGCTGCAACAAGTGTAAATGCCCCGAAAACTCTTTTTGAAGGGTTTTAACAATATCTGCGGTGCCATCCGGAGAATTGTCATCAATTATCAAAACATCAAAAGGCAATGGAAGTGAAAAGACTTTGCGGATAATATTTTCCGCATTATCCTTTTCATTATAGGTCGGTATTATTACAACGTTGTTATTCATTTAATATATAGAATTGAATAGAGCCCCGAAGATAAGAACTTAGCTTCAAATTCCCGAATTTATCTGAACCTGATATTAGATTCTTAATATTATGGTATACCCTGTAAATTAATTACGATTTCAAGGAGTGAATTCAAATATTTTTATTCCATTATCAACTTGTGTCCCATTTGCTTGTGATTTTTCCTGATATTTTTTTTTTGCAAAGCACTTGCTAGTAAATAAAAACCCGTTATATTTGCAGCCCGTTTGAGATATAACGGGAAGTACGTTGAAGGGAATAAGAGGTAAGAGATAGGCCAGAAAGAATAGGAAGAGGGGTTAAAAAATAATCTCAAGAAATTCGAAAATAAATTTGGTAAAATAAAAAACATCACTTATCTTTGCGCTCCCAAAAACAAACAAAGAGGTACGTTGAAAGAGGGGAATAAAAACAGACGAAAAAACTTAAAAAATAATTAAGAAAAAGTTTGGAAGAATAAAAAAGGTGATTACCTTTGCGCCCTCTAAAAACAAACGAAGTACATTGATCAGGCAGGCGGACGAAACTTAAAAAAAAGATAAAAAATTTTTAAAAAAGTTTTGGAGATAAAAAAAAAGGTTTTACCTTTGCGCCCGCTAAAATGAAATACGAAATCATAGCCGCTGAAAATGCGAAAGTAGAATAAGGCGGATACGATATAAAAGATTAAGAGAAGTTCTTTGAAGACATATATTTGGTAAAAAAGTACAGGGAAAACAAGAACCTGTCAATTTTCTGATATAGGAAATGGGTAACGACCTGAGAAGTAATTTAACTTTTTGTATACAACGAAGAGTTTGATCCTGGCTCAGGATGAACGCTAGCGGCAGGCCTAACACATGCAAGTCGGACGGTAAAAGCTGTAGCAATACAGTTTGAGAGTGGCAAACGGGTGAGTAACGCGTATGCAACCTTCCCTTGACTGGGGGATAGCTCGGAGAAATTCGGATTAATACCCCATAAGATTATTGGATGGCATCATTTGGTAATTAAAGATTTATTGGTCAAGGATGGGCATGCGTGCCATTAGTTAGTTGGTAAGGTAACGGCTTACCAAGGCAACGATGGCTAGGGGGTCTGAGAGGATGGTCCCCCACACTGGTACTGAGACACGGACCAGACTCCTACGGGAGGCAGCAGTGAGGAATATTGGTCAATGGGCGCAAGCCTGAACCAGCCATGCCGCGTGAAGGAAGAAGGCCCTAAGGGTTGTAAACTTCTTTTGTACGGGGGTAATTTACGGATCGTGATCTGTATTGAAAGTACTGTACGAATAAGCGTCGGCTAACTACGTGCCAGCAGCCGCGGTAATACGTAGGACGCAAGCGTTATCCGGATTCATTGGGTTTAAAGGGTGCGTAGGCGGGCCTTTAAGTCAGTGGTGAAAGTTTGCCGCTT
The DNA here is from genome assembly GCA_021779665.1 of Bacteroidota bacterium. Taxonomy (GTDB): domain Bacteria; phylum Bacteroidota; class Bacteroidia; order Bacteroidales; family JAAUTT01; genus JAAUTT01. The sequence goes on from JAJYAG010000227.1 coordinate 8,765, forward strand.
AACGGTAAGATTGCCATTGATACTGGAGGCCTTGAGTGCAGATGAGGTAGGCGGAATGTGTAGTGTAGTGGTGAAATACTTAGATATTACACAGAACACCGATTGCGAAGGCAGCTTACTAAATTGCAACTGACGCTGAGGCACGAAAGCGTGGGGATCAAACAGGATTAGATACCCTGGTAGTCCACGCCGTAAACGATGATAACTGGTTGTTGGCGATACATTGTCAGCGACTGAGCGAAAGCATTAAGTTATCCACCTGGGGAGTACGTCGGCAACGATGAAACTCAAAGGAATTGACGGGGGCCCGCACAAGCGGAGGAACATGTGGTTTAATTCGATGATACGCGAGGAACCTTACCTGGGCTCGAACGCAGCGTGCTTGTTCTTGAAAGAGGACATTCCGCAAGGACGCGTTGCGAGGTGCTGCATGGTTGTCGTCAGCTCGTGCCGTGAGGTGTCGGATTAAGTTCCATAACGAGCGCAACCCTTATCGTTAGTTGCCAGCGGGTTAAGCCGGGGACTCTAACGAAACTGCCAGCGTAAGCTGTGAGGAAGGTGGGGATGACGTCAAATCAGCACGGCCCTTACGTCCAGGGCTACACACGTGTTACAATGGCCGGTACAGAGGGCAGCTACCCCGCGAGGGGATGCGAATCTCCAAAGCCGGTCTCAGTTCGGATTGAAGTCTGCAACTCGACTTCATGAAGTTGGATTCGCTAGTAATCGCGCATCAGCAACGGCGCGGTGAATACGTTCCCGGGCCTTGTACACACCGCCCGTCAAGCCATGGGAGCCGGGGGTACCTGAAGTACGTGACCGCAAGGAGCGTCCTAGGGTAAAACTGGTGACTGGGGCTAAGTCGTAACAAGGTAGCCGTACCGGAAGGTGCGGCTGGAACACCTCCTTTCTAGAGAGGTCGTTACCTTAAGCAGGTTTTTGTTTATCCCGTACTTATTCCAAATATTAAATT
>JAJYAG010000228.1 GCA_021779665.1 Bacteroidota bacterium
GCTATTCAGCCAGGTGTGCGGTACAGGCATGTACCAGCCGGTAAATGGTTTTAAAAGTTCCTTAACTAAAAAACGAATTCTTATGATGAACAATCAACGCAATAAAAAATGGTTTGCAGTATTTACTGTATTATTGGTGGCAATATTTGCAATCCAGACACTATCGAGGGTAAACCTGGCACAGGACCCGCCGAAAGTGACAAAAAACGGTAAAGTAATTATCGGGGACACTACAAAGTGGAAAAACATTCCACCACCTCCTCCACCGCCGCCTCCGCCTGCAGCAAAGGCTGATATGCCGCCACCACCGCCGCCGCCGCCAGCTCCAATACCACTTTTTAGTGGGACAAATAACTTTGAAAAGAGCAATGCTGCTTTTGGAGAATTTTTAACAAGAAATGTAAATCTCCCGTCAAAATACCAGAACAATTCAGATAAGTCTGCAATTTATATAGGAGTAACATTTGACAAGGCGGGGAAAGTTGTTAAAGCTGAAAAGAATTCAATACCAGAAGGTTTCCCGGAATCAATAAAATTTACAGAAGATCCTGAGATAATAAGCGAAGTTATAAAAGTAATCAAGACCGCACCTGCATTTAAAAATGTAAGTGAATCTGATTTTGATGTTAAATATGCAATTACTTTTCAGAATAAAGTTTTTAAAGTAATGCCTGCAATGGTTTATTATGAAAAAACGGCTGATTATCCCAACAAACCAAAAGTATTATGGAATGATAATTAGTAAAGCCAACCTGCCAGGTTTTAGAGACCTGGCAGGTTTAATAGAGTATGACGAATAAAAAATTACTTCAACAACACCAGCGCCAACACCGGCACCACCACCCCTGCAATTACAAACCAAATCCCTCTCCGGCTCAGGCTGTTTTTACCTTTGGCAATGATAAACAATCCGCTGATGGCAATAACCATTAAACTCACACAAAAAATGTCTGAAAACCACAGCCACCATTTGCCTGGATTGTAGTGCAGAAAATTCACCTCAAAAAATAAAGGCCTTTTTGTGATTTTTTCGATATAACCCTCGCCTGTTTCAGTGTCAATTACAACCGACCCGTTATCGATAAATATTTTCAGCGTGTTGCTGCTGGGGAAATAATGTTTTTTGTAATGATCTTCCTCGTTATATTTTTTCAAAAGGGCCATTACCCAACCAGTATTTACAGCTGATTGGGTAATGCCTTCATTGAGCGTAATTTCTTGGTAGGAAATATTATAGTTGGGATTCCAGTCCTTCTTATGGTTCAGGGCTATACCCGAAAGGCTGTAAATAATGGTCACCCCAAAGAAAAAATAACCTAAATCCCGGTGCAGAATCCTGTTCCACTTCCGGAAAAAATTCAAACGGTCAGTTGACATAAATAGCGACGGAATTAATTTGCTGCCGTTTCCTTCTTAACTTCTTTTAAGCCTGTAATATTAATAGCATAAATGGCAATATAAGGCTTACCGCTTTTTTCGAGTTTACTTCTGAATTCATTTACTTTAGCATAAGGATCGTCAGCCTTTTCAGCAGCAGTGCTGTCGGCCTTTGCTTGTCCGGAAATGGCACTGCTTTCGGCATTGCAGGTTTTTTGGTCCTTGTCGCCAACTTGTGCTTTTATTTCAGCTTCCCATTCATTCAGGTAGTTTGCATCAATCTTTTCATCTTCCACTACAGTGCCTGTAATTTCAACATCGGTGCCTTCGTATTTAATATCGAAAGTGGCATAATTACCACCGGCATTGATTTTCACAGTTTTTGCAGGATCAGCACCAAACAGGAAAAGTTTTTTACCACTGTGTTTACAAACGTGCGATACTGTCCCGGCAATAACAACTTCTTTACCGGCCCATGCTTCGGGCGCAACCAAAAAGCTGTCGACTGTAAGGGTGAGGTTCTGAGCATCGGCAGTTTTGGAATTACTGCTGTTTTTACAACTTCCTGCAACCAAAGCTGCAATTACTATCAAGATGAATAAATTTTTCATAAAAGAGGTCCGTTTTATTTGATTAGGTACAAAAATAACGAATAATACTTATCACAGGATATGATATTTATTAGCAGGATACAAGATGGGAATAACCTAAAGAATTACTATAATGATAGAAAAGAAATGGTTCATCATTCCAAATGGCTGTCATCAGAATAATTCCCTTAAGAGAGAACCTGAAATTTTCCAAAAAATGCTAATATTGTTATACGATTCATTAAACTGCTTAACCATTATCAAAATGAAATCACTGCTGCTACTGACGCTTTTAACTTTCTCGCAGGCAATCATTGCCCGCGATATTTTCATTTCGCCACATGGGGATGACAAAAACCCGGGTACAAGGGAACAACCTCTTGCCACCCTTACAGGAGCGCGCGATAATATCAGAAGCTCACGGCTCAATGGAATCAAAGAGCCTGTGAACGTAATCGTAATGGAAGGAACTTATTTTATGACAGAGCCATTACTACTGGATGCAACAGATACATCCGAACCCGGTTCTGCAATTACCTTCAAAGCTGCAGCAGGTGCGCATCCGCTTTTTGTTGGCGGAAAGGAAATAAAAGGATGGACCAAGGTAACCGATAAACTTTGGAAAACACATATCGCGGAAGTGCAGCAGTTTGGATGGAAATTCGAGCAGTTATATGTGAACGGTAAAAGAGCGGTTCGGGCAAAAACTCCCAATAATGGCTTTTTCTTTCTGAAAGATGTGAAGGAAACTGTGCTCGTAAAAGGAAACGGCCGCTCTCCGGTTTTTGCGACTCAACGTTTAAATTTATACCCTAATGATGTTGCCCATTTAAACGGCCTTCTCAAAACCGATTACAGCGATGCTGTCCTTACGCTATACCACCGGTGGGATAATACCCGAAAACGTATTGCCACTTTCGATAGCGACAGTGCCTTTATGTATATTGCAGGTGAGGGAATGAAGCCATGGAACACACTCGATAAATTAACCCGTTATACAGTCGAAAATTACAGAGCAGCGCTGGATACATGCGGAGAATGGTTTCTCGAGAATAATGGTGACCTCTATTATATGCCCCTCCCGGGAGAATCGCCCGAGAAGATTGAGGTAATGGCTCCTGTTCTTGAAAATCTAATCGTGATAAAAGGCTCTCCAGATAAATTAATTGAAAACATCCGGTTTGAAAATTTATGTTTTGAAGGTTCGTCGTACCGGATGCCTCTTTGGGGCAACGAACCGGCACAGGCTGCTGCTCCGGTTGATGCCGCTATCGTTTTGGATTATGCGGCCAAGATTCAGTTTGATGGCTGTGAAATACGCAATACCGGAAACAATGCAATCTGGTTTCGTAAGGCATGTTCGTACTGCTCCCTTACTAAATGTTATCTTCACGATTTGGGTGCGGGTGGCGTTAAAGTGGGTGAAACAATCATTCCCAAAGATGAAAAAGATTTAACCCGCTTTATCACGATTGATAATAATATCATCCGCTCCGGTGGTTACGTTTTCCCGTGTGCCGTAGGTGTGACACTTTTTCAGACGAGCGACAACACAGTAACCCACAACGAAATTGCCAACTTCCGATATTCAGGAGTGTCAGTGGGCTGGGTTTGGGGTTATTCGCACAGTCCGAGCAAACGGAACAAGATTGAATTTAATCACATCCATCACCTCGGTTGGGGCGAATTGTGCGATATGGGTGGTGTTTACTGCCTGGGCGAAGCTCAGGGAACCACCGTAAGCAACAACGTAATTCACCATGTTTTCTCGTTCGATTACGGCGGCTGGGGCTTGTATACCGACGAAGGATCTACCGGTGTGGTAATGGAGAATAACCTGGTGTATGCCTGCAAAAACTCAGGCTTTCATCAGCATTATGGCAAAGAAAACATCATACGCAACAACATTTTTGCAGCCAATATTAAAGGTCAACTTCAGGCAACACGCGTGGAGCCGCACCTTTCTTTCACCTTTACAAACAACATTATATGGTACAACTCGGGCGATCTCACGGTTAACAACTGGCCAAAAATAAACATCAGCACTGACTATAACTGCTATTGGGACACCCGTTCGCAGGATATCAGGTTTGGTAAAACGACTTTCAGGGAATGGCAGAAAAGCGGTAAGGATGCTCATTCTATCATTGCCGATCCCAGATTTGTAAATCCCGCAGCATTCGACTTTACACTAAAAAAGTCTTCCACATTAAAGAAAATAGGGTTTGTACCTTTCGATTACTCCAAAGCTGGTGTTTATGGAAGCGAGGAATGGAAAAGTCTTGCCAAATTCGACGAAAATATTGCAGCCCAATACGATAAAGCAGTGGCTCGCTTTAAATAAAACCTAAATAAATCAAAGATGCTTAAATCAATAATTACCGGATCGATATTAATTTTCTCTTTTCTTATTTTTTCATGCACCGGGAACAGGGAGCAAAAACAACAATATTCGGAAAGTCCCGAAGACACCAGCACAACGGCAGAAGGTAATTCATCACCCGAAATGATATCCTTTTCCGGGGGTACATTTACCATGGGATCGGACAATGGCCTCCCTCAGGAAAAGCCAGCACATAAGGTAACTGTAAAAGCATTCCGAATCGACAAGCATCCAGTGACTGTGAAAGAGTTTCGCCGGTTTATAAAAGAAACCGGATACCAGACCGATGCTGACAAATTTGGCAACTCCGGTGTTTTCAGCTTCGAAACCTATGGCTGGGAGCTGAAAAATGGCGTGAATTGGGAATATCCACTCGGACGAACCCTTCCAAAGGCCGAAGATAACCATCCTGTTACCCATGTGAGCTGGCGCGATGCCGAATCCTATGCTAAATGGGCTGGTAAACGTTTGCCCACAGAAGCCGAATGGGAATATGCCGCCCGCTGCGGAGGAAAAAACAATTTTAAATACAGCTGGGGTAACGAACTGATGGTGAATGGCAAATACAAAGCAAATGTATGGCAGGGAGCCGATCTTTCGGCCCAGCAAGGCGCAGATGGATTTAAATACACCTCTCCGGTGGGCAGTTTTGGAGAAACACCATGTGGCTTAACTGACATGGGCGGAAATGTTTGGAACTGGTGCTCCGACCAGTTTCTGCCTTATCCCGGCAACAACATGCCCTCCAACAACGACCCTGAACTGAGGATAATCCGCGGCGGCTCCTTCTTTTTCGACGATAATGGCGAGCAAAGCTTCACGGTTACATTCCGTGGTTCCAATACCCGCGAAACATCGCTTTTTAACCTTGGTTTCCGTTGTGCTGCCGATAATTAATGCTATATGAGAACTCTTTTACTTTTTGCAATATTCTTCTCCATTTCAATTCAGGTTTCTTCTCAGGTTTCCTTTCGGAACAACATCCTTAAGATGGAGAACGAATTAACCGTCCAGACTTTAAGCTTTGAAAACGGTAGTATTAAACCTGCATCAGTTTTTTCGAAAGTTAAAAATCAGGAATTGCTGAGCGAAACAGCCTCTCCATGGTTCGAGTTTGTAATTAATGGTGAGATAATTACCTCCTCTCAAAAAAGCTGGAAATTCGTAAGCTTTACAACCCGGCAACTAAACAATGGCGGAACTGAAGTCATAGTAACCGTTCAGAATACAAAAAATGCCAAAGGCCTACAGGTTGAAATTCTTCGCCAGATATTTCCCAACTCATCTTTAATCAGGGAAAAACTTATTTTGATAAATCCGGGAAAAGCTTCATTGACGCTTAAAAAGCTTAATGGGAAACTTCATTTTATATTTCCCCGGTATTCGCTGAAAGAAACAGGTACCATTAACACCCTCACAGAAACACGCATTGCTACTTTCGATAAAGAAGTGGTCGAAGATTATAATCCCGCTTTAACCTGGGAGGACCGCACGCACGATTTCAACCTGGCACACTGCCACATGTTTCACCCCGATATTTTAAAAACTGACATACCGGCTAATGGAAAATTCAATGCCAAAGGTCCTTTTGTAACCTATCAAACACCCTCTTATTCCTGGCTTATGGCTTACGAACATGCCTCGCAGGATAAAAACTATGGCAGCGAGTTTGGCAATGCAGCCAGGAAAACTTCGGTTGCCGGTATTGATGCCGATCAGGGCGTTACAGGAGCATCGGGGATTGCTGAAAAAGAAGACGATTTCTGGTTTTTATCCCTTTCGGGTGAAAGAAAAAACAACGCGTCCGATTTATTTGTCGAAATCAGACGTGGCGGTTACCTCGACGGTGAAGCCATTACTACAGCCAAACCTTACGAAACAGTTTGGACAGCTTCGGCATTCTTTTTTCAGCCCGAAGAAGAAAAGGCAATCGTTCACCATTATCTCTGGGATCAGATCACCGAAAACCGCGCTTCACGCAAAAGCCACTTTTATTACAACACCTGGGGGATGCAGCGTGATGCAAACAATAAAACCGGCTTACGCGATATTTTTACCGAAGCCCGCATTCTGGAAGAAATTCGGTACGCATCGGAACTCAATGTTGACCTGTTTGTGCTCGACGATGGCTGGGAAGAAACTATGGGCGTGTGGCGGCCTCATTCGAAACGATTGCCAAATGGCTTAGCCCCGTTGGTAAATGAAATGAAAAACCGCAACATCATTCCGGGAATATGGCTTTCGCCCATGGGCATCGACTCTCTGTCCGAACGGTATAAAAACCATCCTGAATGGGTACTGAGAGATAAACAAGGCAGACCCATCAGGGCGCAATGGGGTTTCCCCGCTTTTGATTTTGTGAGCGGTTTCTACGACCTTTTTGTTGCCGACTGCAAAAAACTGATCGACGATGGAATCCGCTTTTTTAAATGGGATGCCATCAACACTTTCAACAGCACCCTACCCGACCTTCAACATGGGAGCAGCGCTTATTCCAAAGAAGAAATCCGCGATCGATACGGATATTTGCTTCCCTTTTACGTTACACGCGCCATGAGGGAGCTCAGGGAATACAGCCCCGAAGTTGTAATTGAAATAGACCTTACCGAAAAGGAACGTTGCGTGATTGGTTTAATGCCTTTGCAGGAAGGCAAATTATTCTGGATGAACAACGGAGCATCGGCTTACAACGACTACAGCACCGTTCGCACCAAATCCATGCGCACCGTGATTAACGAATATGCCGGCATCATCCCGACAGAGCTGTTTACCCAGGCCGTTTACCCTCATCAGGTCCGTCCGTTCGATGCGCAGCGCTACAATGTAAATACAACGATTGTTGCAGGCCGGGGCTTCTGGGGCAACCTGCAGGCCATGTCGCAACCTCAGCGGCTGCGGGCAGGCGAAATGCTGGCAAAAAGCAAAAGGGTACTGCCTTACATAAGTGCTTTGCCGATGGAAGTAAAAGGGAAAATTGGCTCCTCACCCGAAATTTACACACACGTAAACCGCAGCCAAAGTGCCGGACAAGTAATTGCCTTCAGCGGATCGGCAATGAATTACATGCATACTGTGGAACTCTCAACCGACAGTTGTCTGGCCGTTTTGAACCATGCTTACAGGATGTCGGGCAAAACTCTCTGGCTCCCTTTTCAGTTTATAACACCCGATGCCTCGCGCGAAGCTTTTATAATTCCAAACAATGGCACAGGAATCAGCATCCGTGAGTCATCTGCATGGCTTAGAAATGTGACGCTTAATTTAAACTCGATGGAAATAGAAGCCGGGGCAACCGGTGAATCGGTTGTGGTATTCCCTTCATTAACCAAAGAATTAAGTTTCAGTGTTCCACCTACGGAATATCAAGTGAAATCAGAAGACAATCACACCTATGTGACCTTAAAATTGGAGGCAGAAAAGAAGGTAATGGTAAAATGGTAACAGGATCCCCGTATCATCATAAATTTAGTTTACCAAAATTGGTAAACTGTGGAAATTATTCTACTTTTGTAAAACATTTAAGGCAATGATTGTCAGATTTAATAATAATTATCTGGAAGAATTGTACAAGGGCGAACAAAAAGGTAAACCTAAGTATAGCGAAGATGTTGTGCGAAAATTCAAGAAAACAATCAATATCCTTAAAAACGTTGAATCTTCGAAAGAATTAAGACTTTTTCATAGTCTTAATTTTGAGCATTTAGAAGGGACAAATAATCCAAGATTCTACTCAGTAAGAGTTGATATCCATTACCGATTAATCTTCGAGCTTGAAGATGATCTTGTCCTTCTTACTGAGATTGTTTTTATTGACAATTTAACCAATCATTATCAATAATTTGAATTAATGGGAAGTTACAAAGTTGTAGGAAAAAGCGGGGAGGAAATTCACACTGATATAATTCTTCATCCGGGAGAGGTTCTTAAGGAAGAACTGGAAGCCAGAAAATTACTGCGCTCAGTGTTCGCAATGGAAATTAAAGTGTATCCGTCGCATTTCTCAGAAATTTTAAGAGGAAAGCGAAATATTAATGCCTCCTTAGCGATTAAACTCGAGAAAGCTCTGGGAATAAGTGCAGAGTTTTGGGTTAGGTTACAAGGAGAATATGATCTTGCTGTGGAAAGAAAGAAACTGGCAACTACCTGAATATTGATTAAAGAATATCCACAACTTAAAGAGTCAAATTTTACGATAATAAAAACCTCCGATCCAAAAGAACCGGAGGTTTTAACTTTATATCAGGTTTATATTACAGGCTGTTTGCAATCAGATCGCCAACCTCTTTGGTGCCCATACCCATTTGACCGGCATTCAGGCTCTTGATTTTCTTTGATCCTAAAGCATTACTTACTGCTTTTTCAATGGCTTTGGCAGCTTCGGCTTCGCCTAAAGTTTCGAGCATCAAACCACCGGCGCAGATTGCGGCAAGCGGGTTAATCACATTCTGACCGGTATATTTTGGAGCAGAACCACCCATTGGCTCAAACATCGAAACTCCTTCAGGGTTGATGTTTCCACCGGCAGCAATACCCAGACCACCCTGGATCATAGCAGCTAAGTCAGTAATGATGTCGCCAAAAAGGTTTTCAGTTACAATCACATCGTAAAACTCTGGTGATTTCACAAACCACATAGTTGCGGCATCAACATGGTTGTAATCCTGCTTGATATCAGGAAAATCCTTGTTTCCAACTTCCTTGTGCGTACGTACCCAGAGGTCGCCGGCATAAGTTAAAACGTTGTTTTTGTGAACAAGCGTCAGTTGTTTTCTCTTGTTGCGTTTACGGGTATATTCGTAAGCGTAACGGATACAACGCTCAACAACAGGACGGGAGTAAACCATAACCTGTGTCGCAACTTCGTTTGGTGTTCCCACCTGAACTGCACCACCAACACCAGTGTAAATACCTCCTGTATTTTCGCGGATTACAACAAAGTCGATATCCTCAGGACCTTTATCCTTCAATGGTGTTTCAACGCCAGGAAAGAGTTTCACGGGACGAAGGTTGATGTACTGATCCAATGCAAAACGCATCTTCAACAGAATTCCAACTTCCAGAATGCCAGGTTTAACATCGGGGTGACCGATAGCTCCCAGGAATATCGAGTCGAATTTTTTTACGTCTTGAATAGCAGAGTCGGGCAAAGTTTCACCAGTACGTTTATAACGCTCGCCACCAAAATCAAAATTCTGGTAATTCATTTTAAACCCGAATTTTGAAGCAGCAGCATTGATAACTTTCAGCCCTTCATTTAATACTTCCGGCCCTGTACCGTCGCCAGGAATCAAGGCAATGTTGTAAGATTTGCTCATTTTAATGATGTGTGATTATGTGATTTGATTTTAAATTATTATT
>JAJYAG010000045.1 GCA_021779665.1 Bacteroidota bacterium
ACACCGTCCCAACAGCTACCTTCAACCTTCAAAGAGTTTTACCCAAATCTATCATAAGTAGACGTGGCCCCCAAAAGCGAGCATAATGTGGTAATGAGAGTCTATTCAACGCCGGAGGTGTTGCACTTTTGTAGCCGGGGGTGAAACGAAGTGTAACCCCCGGATTAAATTCAAAGCAAATTCCGGCGACGCGCAAACATTCAAGCAAAGAGATTTCTCTGACATCGTCGCAATGGCTACCTTCAACCTTCAAAGAGTTTCACCCAAATCAGTCATAAGTAGATGCTTGTACCTTTGGCTTGATCCAAAGGTACCCAAAGATCAAGGCTTCCTGAAAATTAGCTAAAAACAAACATGCTTCCTGTTGCGGGGATAAGCCGCTGGAGTCTATAAAATTTCAACTGCTTCCATATTTATAAAGATGATCTGTAATTACAAATCTTTTATATTTATGCCGCTTCAATCCCCTCACAACGTCAGCATGTTTGTTTTCTTAACGCCATTTTCAAAAGGCCGATCCCGAACCTTGTCCTTAGTGGTAACCCTTAACTCGCAACCCGTAACCCTCCACCCGTAACCTCCCCAATTTTTTTCAACCAAGGTATCCTCCATTTCAAAAACTTTCATATATTTGCTTCAGCACAGTACAGCACAGCATAGATAAAACACAACTATAACTGATTAAAAATGAGTGGTAAAAAACTCTCGCTCACAATAACGCCTTCTTCAACAAAAGTTCAACATCTTATTGATGCTATGGTTAAAGCCATTGGCGATGGCATTTATCCTGCCGGAAGCCAATTGCCTTCTGTAAATCAACTTAGCAAAGATTACAACCTTTCGCGCGATACCGTTTTCAAAGCCTTTCGTGAGCTGAAAAAGCGCGGCATTGCCGAATCCACGCCTGCAAAGGGCTACCATGTTGCCAATCCCAACTTCAGAATTCTTCTCTTTCTCGATATCTACAGTCCTTTCAAGGATATGCTTTATAATTCCTTTGTCAGCAATCTTCCATCCAACTATAAAGTCGACCTGCTTTTTCACTTTTACAACGACTGGCTTTTTGAGCAGGTGATTATGGATAGTGTTGGGCGCTATAACGCCTATGTGGTGATGAATTCGAGCAACGAGGTTTTTCATGAAGCTTTGAAAAAGATAGACGCCAACAAGCTGTTGCTGCTCGACCTGGGCGACTTCGACAAGAACGGCTATTCGTATGTTTGCCAGGATTTTGGCCCGTCGGTGTACCAGTGTCTTATTGAACAGAAAGATCTCTTTAAAAAGTACGAGCGTGCTTATTTTTTCTTTCCGAAAGAGTCGGAGCATCCCCGTATTACTGCAAAATACTTCAAAAAATTCTGCAAGGAAATAAACCTCGAATATCAGATAATTGAAAAACTGCCCGAACAGAAGCTTAAGCCAGGGTCGATGTATTTTGTCATCAACCAGAAAGAGCTCATCGAAATAGTTAAGTTCTGCAAGGTAAACAAGTTGCGCATAGGCAAGGATATAGGCATTCTGGCTTATAACGACACGCCCGTTTATGAGGTACTCGAAAACGGAATAACTGCGATATCTACCGATTTCAGCGAAATGGGTAAAAAAGCAGCGCATTATATTGTGTCGCGCGAAAAAATGAGTGAATGGATCAAAACTTCATTAATAGTCAGAAATTCTCTTTAACAATTAATACTATGAATAAATTACCAAAGATTGGCATCAGGCCTGCAATAGACGGTCGCCTGGGAGGTGTTCGCGAATCACTCGAAAATCAGACAATGGGAATGGCAAAAAGGGTTGCAGAGCTCTACTCAGCTAACCTGCGCCATGCCGATGGCAGCAAAGTGGAATGTGTTATTTCCGACACCTGCATTGGCGGTGTTGCCGAAGCTGCCCGATGTGCAGAGAAATTCGAACGCGAAGGTGTTGGTGTTTCTCTAACAGTTACTCCCTGCTGGTGTTATGGCAGCGAAACCATCGATATGAACCCTTACTTACCCAAAGCTATCTGGGGTTTTAACGGAACGGAACGTCCCGGTGCCGTTTATCTTGCTGCTGCTCTTGCAGGTCATAATCAAAAAGGTTTACCTGCTTTCAGCATTTATGGTAACGATGTTCAGGACTCCAGCGACACTTCCATTCCAGCCGACGTGGTTGCAAAGCTTCTTCAGTTTGCAAAAGCCGGACTTGCCGTAGCCACCATGAAAGGTAAATCGTATCTTTCTATTGGCTCAGTATCGATGGGTATTGCCGGCTCGATTGTAAACGAGCAGTTCTTCCAGGATTATCTCGGTATGAGAAACGAATATGTGGACATGAGCGAAATCATCCGTCGTGTGAACCTCGGTATTTTCGATCAGGACGAATATAAAAAGGCTTTGGCGTGGACCAAGGCTAACTGCAAGGAAGGTGCCGACAATAACGAGCCTGCACAGCAGAAAAGCCGTAAAGAAAAAGACGAGATCTGGGAATATGTTGTGAAAATGACGCTTATCATCCGCGATATGATGATTGGTAATCCCAAGCTTGCACAAATGGGTTTTGGTGAAGAAGCTCTCGGTCACAACGCCATTGCATCTGGTTTCCAGGGTCAGCGCCAGTGGACCGACTTTATGCCTAACGGCGACTTTGCCGAAGCAATTCTCAACTCTTCGTTCGACTGGAATGGTATCCGCAAGGCATTTATTGTGGCTACCGAGAACGACAGTCTCAACGGCGCAGCGATGTTGTTTGGTCAGCTGCTTACCAACACCGCACAGGTTTTTGCCGATGTTCGCACCTACTGGAGTCCAGAAGCTGTAAAACGTGTTACCGGAAAAGATTTGACCGGACTGGCAGCCAATGGATTTATCCATTTAATCAACTCAGGATCGGCTTCGCTCGACGGAAGCGGTCAGCAGACCAAAGATGGCAAACCTGCCATGAAGCCCTTCTGGGAAATCACCGAAGATGAAGCAAAGAAATGTCTCGACAGCACCACCTGGTATCCTGCAGCAAATGGATATTTCAGAGGTGGCGGATACTCATCGAACTTCCTCACCAAGGGCGGAATGCCGGTGACCATGTCGCGTATTAACCTCATCAAAGGACTCGGCCCTGTTCTGCAGATTGCCGAAGGATATACCGCCGAATTACCCGATGACGTTCACCAGGCACTTAACAAACGTACCGACCCAACATGGCCTACAACCTGGTTTGTGCCGAACCTGACCGGTAAAGGCGCTTTCCGCGATGTTTATTCCGTGATGTACAACTGGGGCGCTAACCATGGTGCTTTCAGCTACGGACACATTGGCTCCGAACTGATAACGCTGGCTTCCATGTTACGCATTCCTGTCTGCATGCATAATGTTGACGAATCGAAGATTTTCCGTCCGAGCGCCTGGGGTGCATTCGGCATGGATGCTGAAGGTTCCGATTACCGTGCCTGTTCAGCATACGGTTCGCTTTACAAGTAAGAAAAAATTTCAAAGAGGCTGGTGTAGAGGTACAATCTTGCATCAGCCTTTTCTTACATCACTATATTCATACAACTAATTACCTTACTACATGAAATATAATTCCATTTTCGTTCTGCTGCTAAGTTTCATGACGCTGCTGCTTTGCAGTTCGGGTGTCAGGACAGAAGCTCCGGTTCATTCCATGAAGCTCTGGTACCGCGAGCCTGCCAAACAATGGACCGATGCCTTACCTGTCGGAAATGGCCGGTTAGGCGCCATGGTTTACGGGAAAACCGACAGGGAAACCATACAGCTGAACGAAGAAAGCCTCTGGGCCGGCTCAAAAATCAATAACAACAATCCTCAGGCACTTTCGGCACTGCCCCAGATCCGCAACCTGCTCCTAAACGACAGCAACCTCAGGGCCAGTGAACTTGCCAATAAGACTCTGCTGGGAACACCGCCGCGCATCCGGTCGTATCAGACGCTGGGCGATTTAATGATACAGCTCCAATCCAATGGCGATGTTAAAAACTACCGGCGCGAACTCGACCTCACCACCGGCATAGCTTCTACGGTATTTGAGCAGAACGGAGTACAATTCTCAAGAACTGTATTTGCCTCGGCTCCCGACAATGTTATTGCCGTTCGCATGACAGCAAAGAGAGGAAAGATCAGCGCATCGATCTCGCTGCGGCGACAAAAGGATGCCACCACCACAGCAGCCGGCAATTATCTGCTTATGGAAGGTCAGATCAACGATCCTGAAAACCCGCAGGCAGGCCCTGGTGGCAAACACATGAAATTTGCAGCCAAAGCAGAAATAAAGCTTGAAGGAGGAAAACTGACGGCCAAAGGCGACAGCCTCATCATTCAGGGCGCCACCTCCTTTACAATTCTCCTCACCGCCAAAACAGATTATAATCTCAGCATTCTCAACTTCGACCCTTCTATTCAGACAGTAAGCGAATGCAACAAAATATTAAATAAGGCTAAATCGAAGCCTTTTGCAGAACTTGAAAAAACGCACATCGCTGATCACCAGTCGATGTTTAACCGTGTCGACTTTAAAATCTGTAATGAAATAACCGATACCATTCCTACTGACATCAGGCTGAAGAACGTAATAGCAGGCCAAAGCGACCTGCATCTGGAAGAGCTTTACTTTCAATACGGTCGTTACCTGCTGATGGGCAGTTCCCGTGCTCCGGGCGTTCTCCCTGCCAACCTGCAGGGTATCTGGAACAAGGATACCGACGCCCCGTGGAACAGCGATTTCCATGTAAACATAAATCTTCAGATGAATTACTGGCTGGCCGATGCTTGTAATCTTTCGGAGACAGTCACGCCACTCACAAACTTTTTCACCCGGCTCATGGAACCCGGAGCGGTAACAGCACGCGAAATGTACGGATGCCAGGGCTGGACCATGCACCATCTCACCGATCCTTTTGGAAGAACCGGGTTGATGGACGGCGTTCAGTGGGGAACATTTCCCATGGGTGGCCCGTGGATGTCGCTCCATTTCTGGGATCACTACCTTTACACCCAGGATAAAAATTACTTAAAAAATGAGGCCTGGCCCATCCTGAAAGGTGCTGCCCAATTTGTCACATGCTTTTTAATACCCGACAAAAACGGCAACCTTGTAACGGCACCCTCCTATTCGCCCGAAAACACATTTTATCTGCCCGGCAGCAAAACCAGGATGCAGCTTACCTACGGAGCGACCATGGACATCCAGATTGCCCGTGAGCTGCTGAATGCGACTATAAGTGCAGCCAGTATCCTGAATGAAGATCCGCAGTTTATCCAGGCTATGAAAGAAGTGCTTGAAAAGCTTCCGCCTACACGCATCGGGAAAACAGGAACCATCATGGAGTGGATCAAGGACTATGACGAAGCAGAACCCGGACACCGGCATATTTCGCATCTTTTCGGACTTCACCCCGGAACCCAGATTAACCAATCCACTCCCGAACTTATGGCGGCTGCACGCAAAACGCTCGAGCGAAGACTTTCGAACGGTGGCGGTCATACAGGCTGGAGCCGCGCATGGATCATCAATTTCTATGCACGGTTAAAAGATGCCGACAAAGCTTATGAACACCTAAAAGCCTTGCTGGCGAAGTCGACACTTACAAATCTTTTCGACACGCACCCGCCGTTCCAGATAGATGGAAACTTTGGCGGCACCGCAGGAATAGCCGAAATGCTGCTTCAGAGCCATACCAAGTTTATAGAAATCCTGCCGGCCCTTCCTTCAGCATGGAAAACCGGTCATATTTCGGGACTAAAAGCACGAGGCAATTACATCTTTGATATCAGCTGGGAAAACGGAAAGCTGAAACAGCTGAAAATCAAATCACTCTCAGGAGGAACCTGCATTATTGGCTACAACAATTTAATAAAAGACATCACCATCCCGGCAGGTCAAACATTTACATTCGGTGGAAATCTCAACCTCACTCAATAATTATCAACTAAACTAAAATCAGTTATGAAAAATTTATTGCTACTCATCCTTACATTTATCTACATCCCTATGACAGCCCAGGTGGATTATGCTGAAAAAATGCAGCGTACCCAGTGGTTTCGCGATGCACGCTTCGGCATGTTTATCCATTTTGGCGCTTATGCCGTGCCTGCAAGAGGCGAATGGGTAAAGTCGAACGAAAAAATGACAACCGAACAGTACCAGAAATATGTGGATGCCTTTAATCCTTACGCTTTCGATGCCAAAGAATGGGCGCGGATTGCAAAAAAAGCAGGGATGAAATATGCAGTGCTCACTGCCAAACACCACGACGGATTTTGCATGTTCGACAGCAAACTCACCGATTACAAAATAAGCTCCCAGTTTAACGGACGCGACATAGTCCGCGAATTTCTCGATGCTTTCCGTGCCGAAGGTTTGAAAGTAGGACTTTACTATTCACTCATCGACTGGCATCATCCCGATTATCCAAATGTTGGAAACCACCCGCAGCGCGACGATAAAGAATACGCTAAAAGAAAATTCAACTGGGACAATTACCTGAAATACATGCATGGCCAGGTGGAAGAGCTTTCGAAAAACTATGGCAAAATTGACATCATGTGGTTCGATTACTCGTTCGACGAATATTCGGGCGAAAAATGGAAAGCCAAAGAGCTGGTAGCTATGCTGCAAAAAAATCAACCGGGCATCATTCTCGACAACCGTCTCGAGGTGAATCATGGTGTTTCTCCTAACGGAAGAGAACTTTCGCCCTACGGTGACATTGAAACTCCCGAGCAAGCCATTCCGGATAAAGGCATTGTTCATGTTTCGGGCAAACCATTGCCATGGGAAACATGCCTCACCCTGAACAACAACTGGGGATATGCTGAAGGCGACAACAACTGGAAATCGCCCACACTCATTATCCAAACCCTTGTAAACTGCGTTTCGAAAGATGGTAACCTGCTGTTAAATGTGGGTCCGGATGCTACAGGCAGAATTCCTGCTAAGAGTGTTGAAATTTTAGGCGAAGTTGGAAAATGGATGGCTCTGAACTCCGAAAGTATTTATGGTTGCGGCAGTTCAAAAGTTGAGAAGCCCGAATGGGGCCGGATCACCCAGAAAGGGAATACCATCTATGCACACTGGATGTACCCGGTAATTGGTCATATTAACGTTCCCGGCATTGGCGATAAAGTTAAACGTGTAACACTATTAAGCACAGGAGCCGAACTGCCAACTTCAGGAAACTGGTGGGGAAACAGCGGTCAGGGAAACTTCTTCATCAATGTGAACAGTCCTACTTACCATACTTTTGAATTACCCGACAAGAGCGATACCGTAATCAAAATAGAACTGAAATAACTATGTTACCCATTTTTTCACAACCTCTCAGGAATACAGTCATGGCAGTGTTTTGCTGCCTGGCTGCTTCCTGTTTGTCCCCTCAAAATAACAGCACCATGAACGAAAAAGGAACCTTTGGCTACGATCTTCAATTTATGCGCCAGCATCAGACGCCACTCATTCTCTCCGACAGCACCGACTCAGCCCGCGTAATGATTATACCCGGTTGGCAGGCACGTGTTATGACCAGCACAGCCGGCGGTAATAAGGGATTTAGTTATGGATGGATCAATTACAAGCTGATAGAATCGGGAAAAGAAGCCGAACACATCAACGCTTTCGGCGGAGAAGAGCGGTTTTGGTTAGGACCCGAAGGCGGACCTTTCTCACTGTATTTTGGTCCCGGAAAAGAACAGGAATTTGCAAACTGGTATGTACCTGCACTGCTCGATACGGTGGCATTCGAAACCGTAAGCAGTTCGAACAGTGAAGCTGTATTTGCCAAAAAAGCCACGTTGACAAATTATTCGGGCACGAAGTTCGAATTTGAAATAAACCGTAAAATCAAGCTTTTGTCGAAAAGCGAAACTGCCGGCAATCTGGGAATAGAACTTCCGGAAAGTATCTCGAGCGTGGGTTATGAAACTGAAAACTCAGTCACCAACCTCGGAAGTGAAGCATGGACAGCAAAAACCGGAGCTTTATCCATCTGGATGCTGTCGATGCTCAACCCATCTCCCGGCGTTACAGTTTTTCTGCCTTACAAAAATAATGGCGAAAATACGCCCGTGGTAAACGACGACTATTTTGGCAAAGTACCTGCCGATCGGCTGACTGTAAAGGACGGAATCATATGGTTCAAGGCCGATGGCAAACACCGCAGCAAAATAGGCTTAGCTCCCGAAAGAGCCAGGGAAATCTGTGGCAGCTACGATGCCAATAACAAAGCTTTAACCATTCTGTGGTGCAAGCTTCCGGAAGAAAGTTCCCAATATGTAAATTCGAAATGGGGAAAACAGGATGATCCTTTCAAAGGCGATGTAATCAACTCCTACAACGACGGTCCTGTGGAAGACGGAACCCAGATGGGGCCTTTCTATGAAATTGAGAGCTCCTCGCCGGCAGGATTTTTGAAACAGGGCGAACGTCTGGTTCATACCCAAAGAATTTACCACTTTGAAGGTGAAGAAAAAGATCTTGACGCTATCACACAAAAAGTATTTGGTATTTCAATTAACCAGATAAAAAGTATATTTACAAAATAACACTGCTAACTTATGACAGAACAAAATCAAAAAACCTCACTGGTACGCGTTAATGGCACCAACTACCTTGTTCCCTTCGTTTTAGTAACAAGTCTTTTCTTACTTTGGGGGTTCGCACATAGCCTGCTGGATGTGTTAAACAAACATTTTCAAAACATTCTTCATGTAAATTATACTCAATCGGCCTTTGTGCAATTCTCAGTTTATATTGGATATCTTTTAATGGGGATTCCTGCCGGTTTGATTATGAAGAAGTTTGGTTATCGCAAGGGGATTATTTTTGGACTTTTATTGTTTGCAACAGGAGCATTCATGTTCTATCCGGCAGCAAAAATGGGTACTTTCCTACCTTTCTTAGTGGCTCTTTTCATTATTGCATGCGGCCTGGCCTTTCTTGAAACTGCGGCCAACCCTTATACAACAGTTTTAGGTCCTAAAGATAGTGCAGCTCAAAGGATAAATCTCTCCCAATCATTTAATGCAGTCGGTTGGATTCTAGGCCCTCTACTTGGAGGGTTACTGATTTTCGGAGCTGAACATTCAGAAAATGCTGGAAAATTCGATTCCCTGTTAACCCCTTATATGATTATTGGGTGTGTAGTTTTGGTTGTTGCACTTGGTTTTGTTTTTACCAAACTTCCTGAAATAAAAGAGGAAAGCGACCAACAACATATGGATGAAAATCCTCCCATGCGCTTATTGCTTAAATATCCTTTTTTTGTTTTAGCAGTAGTAGCTCAATTTCTATATGTTGCAGCTCAAACGGGCATAAATTCGTTTTTTATTAATTATGTTACCATTGAATTACCAAATGTTCAGGAGCCTGTAAATAATCTCATGTCACATCTTGGTGCATTCGGTAGAGTTTTTATGCCTAAGAATCCTGAACAAGCAGCTTCGCTTGTACTGGCGTTTGGAGGTATGGGAATGTTCTGGATCGGACGTTTAAGCGGTTCCTTTTTAATGAAATACTTTAAACCTCAGAGAATACTTGCTGTCTATGGAACTATCTGTACTATTCTTATGGCAATGGTTGTTTCAGGATTAGGCTGGCTTTCTGTCATTTCACTTTTCAGTACGTATTTCTTTATGTCAATCATGTTTCCAACCATTTTTGCTTTAGGTATCCAAAATCTGGGACCTCTGACTAAAAAAGCCTCATCTTTTTTAGTAATGGCGGTTGCCGGAGGTGCATTTTTACCTTTGGCTATGGGAGCAATAAAAGATAGTACAGGAAGTATGGCCCTGGGATTTGTTTTACCACTCCTCTGCTTCAGTTTTACAGCATTTTATGGAATATACGGCTATAAAATAAAAGCAAAGGTATAGGTTTAACAATAGTATAATCACGTAAAAAAAAGCCTCTGGAATCGAAATCCGGAGGCTTTTTTATTTTATATATACATCTGCAACCTAAATGCATGTAGAAGATATAATATAAGATTCCTCATTCCAGTTCCTTCCATTCGGAATGACACGTCTATGTATTTTATAGGAGGCGGGGGTTCACCCCAAATAAAATGCGGTCATAATGCGGTGATGACTGGTCTCTCCTGGTTATAAGCGCCGTTAGGCGCGGCCTCTTTGTAACCCGGGGTGGAGCAAAGCGGAGCCCCGGGATTGAAAAGTACCCGGATACATTAGCGGCGCGGCAACCATTAAGTAATGCAATTCCGTCGCCATCGCCGCAAGAGGTAAATTCTCTTTTACAACATCTAACCAAATTCTGTCATTGGTAACGAAGTGAAGATTCTATATGTGGCGTTAAAAACATCATTAATAACTGACTGTTTAAATGGTAATCAAACCGATATTTAGTTTTAAAGCATAAAAAAAGCCTCTGGACCAAAATCCCGAGGCTTTTTCATTACTCTGTATTTCTGCAACTAAAATTTCTCGTAATCGGCATCGCTGGAATCATCGTTGTAAAGGTTCAGGTTAATTCCACCGTTTTTCCTGATAGTATCTTTCAGTTTTGATTTAGCAGGCTTGCTTTCTTTAGCCGAGGGGATAATTAAATCTTCCTCTTCTTCCACTTCTTCTTTCACCTCAATTTTAGGCTTTGCTGTGAATACCGGAGCAGCAAAGGATACATTTTTACGTGCAACCTTAACAGTGGTATCCAGCTTAAAGAAAGAAATGGTGTCTCTTAACTCATCGGCTAAATCGTGCAGTGTTTTTGCATTTCTTGTAATCTCGTCCGAAACTACTGCATTTTGCTGGGTAATGGTATTCAGCTGCTGAATGGAGTTGTTAATCTGATCTACACCTGCATTTTGCTCAACACTTGCAGCAGTGATTTCCTGAACAAGTTTTGCTGTTTTTTCAATTTCGGGAGCAATTTCGATCAGAAGCTTACCCGATTCTTCAGTTGCCTGAACACTACTCTTTGCAAGTATCTGAATTTCGTCGGCGGCAAGCTTGCTTCTTTCGGCAAGTTTACGTACTTCGGCAGCAACTACAGCGAAACCACGGCCATGCTCACCTGCTCTTGCTGCCTCAACAGCCGCATTAAGCGCGAGAATATTTGTCTGAAAAGCAATGTCGTTAACAATGGAAATTTTTTCGGCAATGGTTTTAATACTTTGAATGCTGAGCTGGGCTGCATCTCTTACTTTCGAAATTCCTGTGGAAGCGGTGAGCGCTATTTTCTCAGTCTGCTGTGCATTGTCGGTATTCTGCTGAATGTTGGAAACCATTTCCTCCATGCTCGAAGAAACTTCTTCAGTGGATGAAGCCTGATCAGAAGCACCTTGTGCAAGCTGTCTTGCTTTTGAATTCATGGTTTCGCCGGTTTCACCAATTTTTTGTGAATTATCGAATACTCTGGAGATGATTTCTCTGAGTTTTACAATCATATCTCTTAAAGCATTGGCTAACTCTCCTATTTCATCATTCTGGTTAATATCCACGGTTGCCTGAAGATCACCTGCCCCTAGTGATTTGGCAAATTCAACACTTTGTTTCAGGGGTTTAACAATGGAAGCGATAGTTGTGAAGGTTAACACAATTACCAGCACAACTAAAATGATACCCGTTATAACCACGAACCATGTGAATCCCGAGAAAGATTTTGCCATATTGGCTCTTTCAAGATTTGCCTTTTCCTGCTGATTTTTAAGCAACTGCTGAAGCTGAACAAGGATACGGTCGGTCATCACCATTATTTCGCCACCTTCTTCAACAGTAGGAATAATTTCGAATGTGATTAACGCATCGTCGTAGCTTGCAAAATCCTTAAGCTGCGACATAATATATTTGTGCTTAACAAACAATGTATCGTTAATGGCCGACATGATTTTTTTGTACTGATCCTGGTCCTGCTGGGGCCATTCAACCGATATCTTATCAAGCTGTGCCTTCAGAGTGGGAAATTCCTTTTCCTGAAGTTCGCGAAGTTTTACTTTATCCGGTGTGTCCGATTTTTTATCAATAAACACCCAGTTTTTAATTAACATCTTGGAACTGATAATTTGATTATTAAGTTCTCCCAGATGCTGTTCAGAGGGTAAAAATATGTTAGTTATATCCCTGTTCTTCCTGGCATTTGAGCTCGTATTTATAACAGTAATGATGACATTGATTGTAATGGCCACCAGCAAAATTCCAAAGGATAAAGATAGCTTCTGACTTATTGTAAGTTTCATATTTAAAAATTTAAGGAAAATCAATATTTAGTAGTTGCCATGTTTTCAAGGTTGGAATGAATTTTTAAACCAACACTTGAAGCATTAGATGTTTTGAGTTCGAACTTTAATTTATCTTCGATTATTACAAAATTGATAGCGGCTCCTTTATCAATGGCCGCTTTATTTTCCGAGACTATAAGCGTGCTGCCGCCGGAAAGTTTTGTTACTATATCAGCAAGCTCCTTGGTTTTTCCATAGCCTACAAATAAAATGTGACATTTGGTAATTTCGGCAGTGGCATTAAATCTTACAACTTTGATAGGCTGAACTCCAACCATTTTTGATGCAGTATAATTCTTGAGCTCATTAAAAACCTCTCCCGATCCAATAACTCCAATAACGAAATCGCCGGTTTTATATTCAGCAGGCCATTCAATAAGTCGTGTAAAATTGTATACAAAGACTGATTGCGCTGCCGGAATAGAAGATTGCGAGTACGATTTGCCTAAGGCGAACAAAAAAAGCAATAAAAATATACTATACTTTTTCATGAGTTGTGTTTTTTGCCTATTTACGTCATTTGTTACGTTAGGTTACGAATTGAGTTGTCTAACTCCTTAAAAAATACTATTAACCATAATAAACTTCATATTAAGGTAATAAAAATAGCTTAATTATAAAAGCCTTACCCTGATTATTTGCTGCGCTGAGAACTGCGTGTTCATAACCTTTGACCGCCTTTGTTGCAGGGCATTTACCTCAAATTTTCATTATGTACTCCACAAAAAACAGAAAAAAGACTTTTAATGTCAATATTGTCCGGGAAATATCCATTATTGTAAGAATATCTGGATTTCTCACTCCGTTACCAAGGATAGATTTGTGAAGAGGTTCCTCCCTTCGGTCGGAATGACTGGCTTTTAAGCGGAGATCAGGGGGAGAGGTGTGACGGCGAAGCCGCCACACCTCTCCCCCTGATTATATGGCCTAAATTGTCATCCCGAATGGAATGAGGGATCTATTCCAATGTTATTACTGCATTATGCCCAAATTTCTCTGGGGTGGACTCTCGAAATGACTTTCAATTAATAGGGTTAGGAAGTATAGGTGGTTGAGAAACTTAGAGTCCATTTGTGAATTAAGCATCTTTGTGTCAGACATATTAACCCAAAAGGTTTGACCAAGAATTAAGGTTGAAGAAGAACCGACAGCGGATAATCGATTTTTGTCAGGTAAAGACCATGTGCAGGTACTGAGGTTCCGGCTGAACATCGGTCCTTTTTTTCAATTATTTCGCAAAACTCTTCAATAGAAATCTTGTTCTTTCCAACTTCTATTAACGTTCCAACAATTGCTCTCACCATGTTTCTTAAAAACCTATCGGCTGTAATGGTAAACACAATTTGATTATTGCTATTTTCCCAATTTGCAAACACAACCTTGCAGTTATTGGTTTTTACATCGGTATGCAATTTGGAAAAGCTTGTAAAATCGTTGTAAAGGAACAATTTAGCCGATGCTTCATTCATTTTTTCAATATCCAGTTTCCAGGGATAGAAAAATGCATATTCTGTACGAAACGGATCTTTAACAGTGCTTAAATGATATTCGTATGTTCTTGAAATGGCATCGAAACGTGCATTGGCCTGACTCATCACTTCCCTGATATCCAAAGCCGAAATATCATATGGAAGCAGACTGTTGATTTTATAAAGAAAGTGCTCCTTTTCGGGTAAAGGAAACTCAAGGTCGAAATGGGCAGCAAATTCACGTGCATGAACTCCGGTATCGGTACGTCCGGCACCTGTGGTTTCAATTTTACTTTTAAGCAATACGGAAAGCTTATCCTCCAGCACTTGCTGAACAGTAACAGCATTGGGCTGTTTTTGCCATCCATGATAAGCCGTTCCCTTGTATTGTAAAAAAATAAAATACCTGTGCATAACTAACCTTTGCGACAAAAATAAAGGAATATTCATTCAGTAACAAGCATTTCGAACCCGTTAAAGGAAATCCCCTCATTTAAAATGGTTTAACTTTTTTTAACATCGCCCTTTTTCCAAAAACAGCTATTTTCGTGCTGCCAAAGAAAAACATATTAAAATTTAATCATATCATATATGAGCGAAACAGTGAATATCAGAGAATTAAATGAGCGTATCCAAAGGGAAAGTTCTTTTGTTGATCTTATTCAGATTGAAATGGGGAAAGTAATTGTCGGGCAGAAGCAACTTATCGAAAGCCTTTTGATTGGCTTACTTTCCGATGGTCATATTCTGCTGGAAGGTGTTCCGGGTTTGGCAAAAACCTTAGCCATCAAAACACTGGCCGAAACTATCGACGCCAAATTCAACCGTATTCAGTTTACCCCCGACTTACTGCCGGCCGACTTAATTGGTACAATGATTTACAGCCAGAAGGAAGAAAATTTTATAGTGAAAAAAGGTCCTATCTTTTCGAACTTTATTTTAGCCGACGAAATAAACCGTTCTCCGGCGAAAGTTCAGAGTGCACTGTTGGAAGCTATGCAGGAAAAGCAGGTAACCATTGGCGCTAATACATTCGAACTTGGTAAACCTTTTCTTGTGCTGGCTACCCAAAACCCAATAGAACAGGAAGGTACCTATCCGCTTCCCGAAGCCCAGGTTGACCGCTTTATGCTTAAAGTTGTTATCGATTATCCCAAAAAAGAAGAAGAACGCGGCATTATCCGCCAGAATCTTGCAAAAGCATTCCCAACTGTTTCTAAAGTTCTAAGGCCCGAAGATATCCTGAAAGCCAGAGATGTGGTTAAAGATGTATATATGGATGAGAAAATTGAAAAATATATTCTCGATATTATTTTCTCCACACGCTATCCTCAGGAATATAATCTCTCGAAATTCCAGAGTCTGATTCAATACGGAGGCTCGCCACGTGCAAGCATCAGTCTTGCGATGGCATCCAAGGCATATGCATTCATCAAACGTCGTGGCTACGTTATCCCGGAAGATGTGCGTGCCGTATGTCACGAAGTACTGCGTCACCGTATCGGGCTGACCTATGAGGCGGAAGCTGAAAATATTACCACCGAAGATATCATTACCGAAATTTTAAATACCGTTGAAGTACCTTAAAGCATATGGCTGGAAAATTTGAAATAATATTATTTCTGACATTGTTCGGCTACGAAGTAAAAGCCCAGCATCTTATTGGTCTTTCAAAAGAAGATGTTATAAAGAAGATGCAGGAAACCAGCTTTGTAATTGACAAAACCAGCCGTAACACAACATTCAGCTATTTAAAATACGTCCACAGGTTGGAAGAAAAAACATTCCTGGTATTTCTATCGAAGGAAAACATTTGTACTTCTACAAAACTCATGAGCGATTACTCCTCATTTAAGAGCACACTGGCTGAGTTTAATAAAAAGTACAAAAAAGCCGGCTCTATGGAATGGACTTACAAAATAGAAGGAATTACCTATAAAGTGCTTGTACGAAAAGAAGAATGGTTTTATAGTGTAATTGTAACCACTAAAACTAAGTGATTGTGGAAGCTTCGGAATTATTAAAGAAAGTAAGAAAAATTGAAATAAAAACCCGGGGATTATCGTCAAATATCTTCGCAGGTCAGTACCATAGCGCCTTTAAAGGACGTGGAATGGCATTCAGCGAAGTTAGAGAATATCAGTATGGCGACGATATCCGCAACATCGACTGGAATGTAACCGCCAGGTTTAATCACCCGTTTGTCAAGGTTTTTGAAGAAGAACGTGAGCTTACGGTAATGCTTGTGATCGACGTGAGCGGCTCGCGTAATTTTGGAACGGCTATGCGTACAAAACGCGAGTTAATTACCGAAATTGCTGCGGTCCTCTCGTTTTCGGCCATCCAGAATAACGACAAAATTGGGGCCATCCTTTTCAGTAACAAAGTTGAGAAGTTCATTCCTCCCAAAAAGGGAAGAACGCACATTTTAAGAATCATCCGCGAGCTTCTTGAATTTGAGCCGCATGAAAAAACAACTGATGTTTCGGAAGCTTTACGTTATCTCACCAACGCTATAAAAAAGAAAAGTATCTCGTTTCTGTTGTCCGATTTTATTTCTCCCAACTTTGACGATGCAATCCGTATTGCAAGCCGCAAGCACGATTTAATTGCCCTGCAGGTTTACGATCCGCGTGAAGTGGAAATTCCTCCTGTTGGTCTGATAAAACTGCAGGATGCCGAAACCGGTGCCTGGAAATGGGTGGATACCTCGGATGAAATGACCCGTCGTGCTTATAAAGTCTGGTGGCAAAACCGGCAGCAAAACCTGATGCAGATATTCCGCAAAAGCGGTGTAGACAATGCTTCCATACGGACCAATGAAGATTACATTAAGCCATTGATTAACATTTTTAAAAAACGATAATATGTCAGGCTTTTACAGCATGTTAAAGCTAATTTTAATATCGGGGATCGTGTCTGTAACAGGCATCCAGTCGGCTTATTCGCAAAAAATAAAGCTGAATGCTTATCTGGACACCACTACCATTCTTATAGGCGACCAGCTTAAATATAATATTGAGCTGGAACAGCCCAAAAATATCAGCGTAAAATTCCCCGTTTTAGTCGATTCGCTTGCCTCTAAAATTGAAATTATAGAATCCGAACCAGCTGATACTGCCAAACAAGGCGATAATATTGTTGTCCGTAAACGGTACCTAATCACTTCTTTTGATAGTGGATATCATAAAATTCCTGCTTACAAATTTGCCTTTGCGATCGATAATATCAGAGACACCATTTCGTCGCAGGAATTATTTCTTACAGTAAACACAATGCCTGTCGACACTTCAAAAGAAATTATGGACATCAAGCCGGTGATGAGTACACCCTTCAGCTTTAGCGAAATTAAAACTGAAATTATTATTGGTGCGATAGTTCTGGCAGTCCTGGCTCTCTTAATCTGGATCCTTATCCGGTATCGTAAAAACAAGCCCATTTTTGTTCCCAGAAAGCCTCAGGAACCTCCCCATGTAACCGCCTTGAGAGCTCTGGATGCCTTGCGTGCCGAAAAGCTGTGGCAAAACAATCAGGTTAAGCTCTATTATACCCGCATGACCGATATTCTACGTGCTTACATATTTGGACGATTTGGTATTAATGCCATGGAAATGACAAGTGAGGAAATATTATCAGCACTTGAAATGGAACTGAACACCGATATGGAACTTAAAACTTCGTTTACAAAGCTGCTGGTGCAGGCTGATATGGTTAAGTTTGCCAAAGAAGAGCCTCTTCCGCAGGAAAACGAAATTTCGCTTCTGAGTGCATATACATTTGTTAACCGCACTAAAATAGAAGTATTAAGTAATCCGGGAAATAACACCCCGAAAACCGAAACAGGAAAAGAATAAATATATGTTGAACATCAGTTTTGCTAATCCCTGGTTATTCCTGCTGTTGGTTCCCGTTGCAGCATTAATTGTGTGGTATATCCTGCGCAACGGAAAAATGCATGCTACCCTCAGGGTATCGTCAATGGAACCGGTTGTAAAACAAAGCTCGTGGAAAGTACGTTTCAGACATTTAATATATGTTTTGAGGTTTATAGCTCTCTTTTTAATTGTAATTGTACTGGCACGGCCCCAATCGAAAAACACCCAGAAAAACTCAAGAACAGAAGGAATTGACATTGTAATTTCTCTCGATATTTCGAGCAGTATGCTTGCCAAAGATTTCAATCCCAACCGTCTCGAGGCTTCGAAGGATGTTGCCACCCAGTTTATCTCGGGCCGACCCACTGACCGTATCGGACTGGTTGTGTTCAGTGGAGAAAGCTTCACACAGTGTCCGCTCACAACCGACCATGCTGTTTTGATCAATTTGTTCAAGGATATTGAATGTGGCATGATTGAAGACGGAACCGCAATAGGTATGGGTCTTGCCACAGCGGTTACCCGTTTAAAGGACAGCGATGCCAAAAGCAAAGTCATTATTCTTTTAACCGATGGTGTCAATAACCGCGGTTCTGTTGCCCCTCTTACAGCAGCCGAAATAGCCAAGACTTTCGGAATAAGGGTTTATACAATTGGAGTCGGTACCACCGGAAAAGCTTTAGCTCCTGTTCCCACGCCATTCGGCCTGCAATACGACTATGTTCCCGTTGAAATTGACGAACCCATTTTACGGCAAATTGCTGCCGAAACCGGTGGTAAGTATTTCCGTGCTACCGATAATGCAAAGCTGCGTTCCATTTATGCAGAAATTGATAAACTAGAAAAATCGAAAATTGAGTACACCGATTTCACAAAACGGAACGATGAGTATTTCGGCATACTGCTTATTGCAGGGTTATTACTGTTAATTGAAGTTTTTGCCCGTTTCACAATCTTTAAAACCATTCCTTAACCTATGGAAAGCGAATTGTTTCATTTTGCCCGACCTTACATTCTATATGGCTTTGTTCTGATTCCCATATTTCTGCTTTTATTTGCAGTGACTCTGAGGCGCAAAAAAAAGCTGATCTCCTTGTATGGCGAAAGCAGGCTGGTGATGGATCTCACTCCTGATATTTCAACCTCCAGACCAATATGGAAGTTTGTTTTACTGATGCTTGCTTTTTCGTTTTTCATTCTTGCTCTTGCCGGTCCCCAGTTCGGTGTAAAACTGCAGGAAGCAAAGCGAAAAGGTGCCGAAATTATCATTGCACTCGATGTATCAAACAGTATGCTCGCCGAGGATATTGCCCCCAGTCGGCTCGATCGCTCAAAACAAGCTATATCCAGGCTGGTTGACCGACTTCAGGCCGACCGTATCGGACTGATAGTTTTCGCGGGCGAGGCGTATACCCAGTTACCGGTCACCTCCGATTATGTTTCGGCAAAAATGTTCCTTTCGACCATCAACCCCAACCTGGTTCCCATCCAGGGAACTGCGATCGGAGAAGCAATTCATCTGGCAAGCCGTTCGTTTTCCGAATCGAATGATGCTGATAAAACCATTATTGTCATTTCTGATGGCGAAAACCACGAGGACAATCCGGTTGAAGCCGCCGAAGAAGCTGTAAAAAAAGGAATTACGGTTAATGTTGTGGGGGTGGGTTCAACCAACGGTGTTCCCATACCTGTAATGTCGGGAGGCCAGAAAACATTTATGAAGGATAACAAGGGAGATGTGGTTATTACGAAAATGGATGATAAAATGCTGAGCGAAATAGCCGATGCAGGAAACGGGCAGTTTGTGGTTGCATCCGGAGCCGATATGGGCCTGGATGTTATCATGGGACAGCTGTCGAAGCTTAAAAAAGCTGAATATAAAGCAAAACTTTATACCGATTTCGAAGACCAGTTCCAGTGGCCATTGGCTTTGGCATTTCTGTTTCTTTTAATTGAATTTATTGTTCTCGAAAAGAAGAACCCCTGGTTAAAGCGTATTCAATTATTTTCAAAAGGATGATTATGAAGAATTTTATTATACTTTCCACCTTACTTTTCTTTACAGTAGCAGCCCAAGCCCAGGAAGAGCGAAAAATTATCCGTCAGGGCAACAAAGCATACGGTGAAAAGAAGTATACCGAAGCAGAAGAATATTACAGGAAAGCGCTGGAGAAAAAACCACAATCGCTCGAGGCTAATTACAATGTTGGCAATGTGCTGTATAAGCAAAATAAATACCTCGATGCTGCCAGTAAATATAGCTCATTAGCAAACAGTACCGATAATAAACGGGAAAAAGCCTATATCTACCATAATATGGGTAACTCCTACCTGAAGGCAAATAAACTGGGTGAAAGCATTAGTGCATACAAAGAAGCCCTGAAGCTAAATCCTTCGGACAGAGAAACGAAATTCAACCTTGCTTATGCCCAAAGACTTTTAATAAACCATAATCAAAACAAGGATAAAAATGACGACGGTCAAAGTAAAGAACCTAGTGATTATGCAAAAAAAATAAAGAAGCAGGCAGATGAGCTGGTTGCTAACAGGCAGTACTCTCAGGCATATAAAATAATGAAAGATTTATTAGCTAAAGATATTACGGCAAGTACTTATAGTGATTATACTAAAAGATTAAAAGATGTTGTTGAAGTTAATTCCCTTTAAGATAATTGTAGCTGTTGGATTATTTATAAGCCTTAATAGCTACGGACAGGATGTGACAGATTTATTTCATACTGCCTCTCAGCAATTCATCCATGGTAAAACAGATGAATGTAAGCAAACTATTGCAACTGCATTAGCTCTATATCCTAATGATAAGAGATTAATCGAATTAAGAAAAAGAATAAAAGAAGAGGAAAATAAGAATCAAAATAATAAAGATCAGCAAAAACAGGATCAGCAGGATAAGAAAGAAGATCAGAAACAAAAAGATCAGCAGCAGCAACAACAAAACAAGAATATTTCGCAGGAAGATGCTAACAGAATCTTAGAAGCAATGCAAAACGAAGAAAAAGAACTGCAGAAAAAATTAAAGATGGAGAAAGTGCAGGCTCAAAGGGGCAAAACCCTTAAGAATTGGTAATTTTACATTCAAAATTTTTAAAATATATCAGATACCATTATGGATTACGATAATAAAAAATATCTGAAATTAATCTATGTAGTCTTTACGTTATTCCTTTTATCGGCCACGGTAGAAGGACAAAACGTGAAAGTAATTCTTGACGGTCCCACCGAAGTTGGGGTTGATGATAGATTTCAGTTAAATGTTACCGTAAATGCAGAACCTACGGAATTTACCCCACCCGATTTAAAAGACTTTCAGGTGTTAACAGGTCCTAACGAATCATCGGGCAGCAGTGTCCAGATTATCAATGGCCGCATGACACAATCGGTCGAATTTACCTATTCCTATATTCTGCAACCCCGTAAAGCAGGTAAGTTTAATCTGGGAACTGCATCGTACACCGTAAAAGGGAAGAAATATGTTTCCAACAGCCTTACGATCGAAGTTACAGGAACAAGCTCACAAAGCAATCAAAACACCACTCAGCCCGAGCAAAAAATAGACGAGACTGATGATATATTTCTTAAAGTCATTCTTGACAAAACCAATGTTTATCAGGGCGAGTTTATCACAGGAACTGTAAAAATTTACACCAAATACGATCTGCGAAATCTGGATCCCGTATCTTTACCAGCCTTCGATGGCTTTTACAAGGAGGAAATTGAAACGCCACCCGCCCGTCTTAAACTTGAGGTAATTAACGGACAAAGATTTGGTACCGCAACAGTCCAGAAATTTGTTCTGATTCCACAAAAAGCTGGCGAATTAACCGTTCCGCCTTATAAAATCATTTGTACACTCAACGGTTTCTTTTCCGAAAAATATGAAGCCAAAAGCCGCCCTGTAAAAGTAACCGTTAAACCACTTCCAACCCGTCCGGCCTCATTTACAGGAGCTGTTGGCAAATTCAATATCGATGTAAAATACGATAAAACAAAAGTTAAGGAAAACGAGCCTGTAATACTTAAAGTTTCGGTTAGCGGAGCCGGTAATATCAAACTTTTTGATGCTCCTAAAATCAGTTTTCCCGAGGGCATCGAAACAAGTGAACCCTCGGTTACCAATAAAACCAACGACAAAGATGGAAGCATCTCAGGCTCCAAACTCTTCGAATACTTGTTAATACCGCGAGCTCCGGGGAAAATAACATTACCTCCCGTGGAATTCTCATATTTTGACCCCATTGCAAAACAATATAAAACGCTCACCTCATCATCCACGACCCTGGAAGTGGAGCCAGGATCGGCCGATAGTAAAACCGCAACAGGAACATCCATGTCCAAGGAAGATCTGAAATTTCTCGGAAAAGACATCGAGTATATCAAGCTGAATGATATCAAACTCAGAAAGTCGGGCAGCCGTTTATATGGAAGTTTACTCTTCTTTGCCTCCTATTTGATTCCTTTGCTGCTATTTATTGGGATCCTGATATTGCGCAGGAATTATATTAAACAGAATGCCAATACCGCGCTCACCCGTAACCGGAAAGCACAGAAATTTGCCATCAAACGACTTAAAAAGGCTAAGGAGTACCTGGCTCAGTCGAAAAAGGAAAATTTCTACGAGGAAGTTCTGAAAGCGCTTTGGGGCTATCTGAGTGATAAGCTGAATATACCCGTTTCGGAATTATCGCGTGAAAATGCCCGTGACCAGCTGATTCATGCAAATGTTGATGAAGAATCGATTAACCGAGTGATGAATCTGCTCGACACATGCGAATTTGCCCGGTATGCTCCGGCATCGGCCGATAACTCCATGGATTCAGATTACAGGGAAGCAATACAAATTATCACTCAAATTCAGGAAAGAATACGATAACAATTAAGAAAGTAACTATGAAGATCAGAAATTTTAAATTGCTTTTAGTTGTTATGCTCCTTGGATGCAGCATAAATTCCAAGGCCTTTGACCCTCATAATTCGGTTAAAGAGGGCAACGAATTATACAAAAAAGGAATGTACAGTCAGGCTGCCTCCAAATACCAACAGGTGGCCGATTCAGGCTTTGTCTCGGCCGATCTCTTCTACAACCTTGGAAATGCCTACTATAAAGCCAATGATAACAAAAAAGCCATTCTCTATTACGAGAAAGCTAAATTGCTCTCGCCACGCGATAAAGAGCTAAACCATAACCTTGCTTTGGCCCAGTCGAAAGCGGTGGATAAAATCAACAACATTCCCGACCTGTTTTTTCTTGAATGGATACGGAATTTTCGCGATCAGATGGCAGTGGACACCTGGAGTGCTTACAGCATCATCTTCTTTATTCTTGGACTTTCCGGCTTACTATTGTACTTTTTTACGATTAGGATAAATCTCAAAAAAGCAGGTTTTTGGATTGGAGCGGCAAGTATTTTTCTATCGGTTATAACTTTTCTTTTTGCCTCGAGCTCTTATAATTCTCAGATAAAACAACGCACGGCCATTATTTTTGTCAAGGGAGTAACAGTAAAAAGTACACCTGCTGAAACTGGTACAAACCTTTTTATCCTTCATGAAGGAACAAAAGTCAAAATAATCGATAAAGTTGATAACTGGGAGAAAATAAAAATCCCTGATGGAAATCAGGGATGGGTTAAAGAGAGTGATCTTGCAAAGATCTGATATCTTAATGAAACCCGGCGTATTTCAGGAGTTCAAACCTGGGGTTAAGGCACATTACCGGAATTTTATAAGGATTGGCTAATATTCGCTGTTCTTTTACTCCAAATAGGAATTTGGTGAATGTGAGGTTTTTCTCCAGCTGAATTACAATCAGATCGCAACTTTTTTTATGGGCACATTCAATAATCTGTTCTGCGTAACTTCCTTTGCTTTCGGCAGCGATTATTTCAAATGGGATATTTTTGCTCTCGAGGAGTACTTTCGCAAGATTAACAGTATTTGCAATATTCTTTTTAAATATTTTATCATTAGTCTGAGGTTTCATCAATACTAACTTAAACTGATAAAACTTGCTGAAACTGGAAACATAACTAATCACCTGTTTATTCTCAATCCGGTAATCAATTGGCAGCAAAACAGTTCTGAAGGAGTGGTTAGAAGGCGGCTGCTGCACCACAATGAAAGGTATTTTTGATCCTTCAATTATTTTAATTGCCCGACTTCCCGTAAAGCGCTGCATTCCTTTCACTCCGTCGGTTTTCATCACTGCAAATGCAAATTCAGGATCGCCGGCAACCTCGCTTATGGTATTAAATATGGAACCTGTTTTAATCATGTAGCCAGGTTTTATATTCCAGTTCTTTTCAGCATCTGCCACAACTTTTTCAAGTTTTGCACGGGCAGGAGTCTCTTCAACCTGTTTAGCTACTATATGCAATAAAATTATGTTATAATTTGTCACTTTAGATATTTCGACAGCTTCTTGTAAGGCATAATATGCATGTTCGCTAAAGTCCCACGGAACTAAAATGCTTTTAACTTGGGTTTCCATATAAATTGAGTAATTAGGCAATACTGTTATTAACGTTTTTTTTAATATAATTACAATTTAAGCGTTTTATACGGTTCAATTATTTAAAAGTTTATAATTCATGCAACTGGTTTTATATAGATGTAAATGTTTTTTCAAAATTAAGATAATAATTTTATTCGTCTTATTGAAATCATTTACATGTTATTCGCAGGAAACGGCTTCAGTGCGATTTGTATGGACAGATAATGCCCTAAAAACCAGTAACGAAAAAACCATTTACCTCATATCGGAATTATCGGGCAAAAAAGACACAATTTTTCCCGTCCGCTGGGAACCATCAATTGATGATACCATAAAATTTCTCATAAAAGCCTACAGAAATCCTGTTTATCTTGAACTTACAATCGATACTTCAAAAAAATACAGCAACAGGTTTAACTTAATCCCATTCCACACCTATAATTTAACTGAATTCAGCGACTCGCTGGTTGTGAAGCCCCGTCCGCTTATTTTCGACAACTTCAATTCCAATGCACAGCTGCTCTATTCCTTTTTAATCAGGCTTTTTATTGAATTACTGATAGCAATTCCTCTGGCTGCATTGTTCAGGTTGCCGGCACGACTTCTTTTCTTTGTGTTTGTGGCAAATATCATGAGCTTTCCAACGGTTTATCTGACCTTTTTTCCTGTTTACCTGAAGGAACTAATTACAATTGTTCTCGAAGCTCTTTTTATCTGGGGAATTGGATGGAAAAGACTCAAAATCAGCAAAGCGCTTGTGGTTAGTTTAATATTAAACATCCTCCGTTTTGGCATTTATAAAATACTGATGCTGATTATTAAGATTATTTAGGAAGTGTGATGGATGAGGGATGAAGTATGAGTAAGACCATTGTATATTTATCGAATGTAAATGACTGAATTGCAGTGAGATTTCCACCAGCTAAACTTCCCGTTAGGGAATAATTATATTCCCCATTAGGAAAGGCACCCGAATTAAAACTTTAACGCTGAAATTACTTCCGCATTTCTAGAGAAATAAACGAACCAACAAAAATAAACCACCAGAAACTACAATGGTAACCGGAAGAGTTATCAACCACGCAATTAAAATACTTTTAACGGTTTTCATGCGCAGGTTTTTTATTCCCTTTGAAGCTACCATGGACCCTGCAACACCCGAGGAAAGAACGTGCGTGGTGCTAACAGGCAAACCTAATTTTGACGAAATAAATATTGTAAAGGCTGCAACCATCTGTGAGCTGAATCCCTGGGCATAAGTCAACTGACTCTGACCGATTTTTTCTCCAATCGTAACAACAATACTTTTCCATCCTACCATGGTTCCTACTCCAAGTGATATTGATATCAGCAATATTACCCACCATGGAGAATACTCAATGTATTCTTTTATTCCGGTAATTTCTTTGTCGATTGACTTTTGCAAAGCTTTGCTTACATAAAAATCCCTCTCATCAATATGCCTGTCGTTAATCTGTTTTATTTCTTTCGACATCAAAATAATATCTTTTCTGATTTCGTAATTCTGTTTTTTCTCAAGCTTTTTGAAATCGTTGATATTTGTAAGCATTCCCTGTACTTTATCAATATTCTCCCTTACAAGATAGAAACTTGCCCGGTCTACAACGCCCATTTTAACGGAATCGATAGTTAGAATATTAGCTTCCAGTTTATTCATATGATTTAACAACTCGCCCGGAGCTTTTTGATGGTTTAGTGCAAAATGAACAGGAACAAGGCTGATAAGAATGATCATAATCAAACCGACACCTTTTTGTCCATCGTTGGATCCATGCGTAAAGCTTACAAATGTTGAGGAGAGTATTATTAAGGATCTGATTCCAAGTGGTGGAACTTTTTTCTTTGAAGGTTCCGCAAATAACTTCTTTTTCTTAACAACCTTTTTTAAAAGAACCATAAACCCCATGGTCAGGCCAAAACCAATAAGCGGCGAAATTAACAAAGCCAGTAAAACATCTTTTACCTTAACCCAGTTCAGAGCCACGCCAGTTTCCGAAATAAAAGAATATGCTATTCCAACGCCGAAAATTGATCCTAAAAGGGTATGCGAACTTGAGCAGGGAAGACCAAAATACCATGTGCCCAGGTTCCAGAGTATGGAAGTTAAAATAACCGCAGTTAACAAGGCTACAATGTGTGAAACGCTTTGATCCAGTAATAACCCGGTGGGTAATAAATTAACAATACCCATTGCCACAGCAATGCCTCCTAAATAAACACCTATAAAGTTCCAGATACCCGACCAGATAACAGCAATGGTTGGTTTTAATGAATTTGTATAAATAACAGTTGCCACCGCATTGGCTGTATCGTGAAAACCATTGATAAACTCGAAAGCACAAGCTGCAACCAGGCAAATTATTAGCACTAACGTTAAACCAGGATCAAGACCAAACATAGTATATTTTATAGATTTTGATGATCGAAAAACGGCCGAAAGATATGAAATTTAAGGTCCATAATCCGAGACTAATGTTTACCTCAGACAGATTTAACGTTAACTTAACATAAACATTCTGTAAGAAACTGTTTTTCAGAAATTTATTCAAAAACCTTCAATCAGGTTATGATCAGAGGAACATTCTGAATAACAGGAACAGGCCGCCAGCCATTATTATTGTAACAGGAAGTGTAACCAGCCATGCAATGAGAATGCTTTTAACAGTTTTCATGCGCAGGTTTTTAACCCCGTTTGTTGCAACCATTGATCCGGCAATCCCCGAAGATAGAATGTGTGTAGTACTTACAGGCAATTTCAGATGGGTTGATATGAAAATAGTACTGGCAGCAACCAGCTCAGCCGACATACCCTGTGCGTAAGTCAGATGTTCTTTACCAATTTTCTCTCCAATGGTAACTACAATTCTTTTCCATCCTACCATGGTTCCTATACCTAATGATAGTGATATAATCAGAATTACCCACCAGGGAGCATACTCGGTATATGTTTTTATTTCGTTTACCGATTCCTCCAACAAATCTTTCTGTTTCTTATCGAGTTTTATTTTTACAAGATCATCTTTGGGCTTTATAATATTGTTTAACTCCTTTGCCGAAAGAAGAATTTCTTCGCGCAATAATTGAGGCTGGCCTTTCTTTAAATCATTAAAGCTCTTTACACCGGTTAAAACATATTGGATGGTATCCATTCTGTTATTTACATCTTTCAAAGTTCCCTTTTCAACTTCCGTAAAATTAGTCTGGTCGATACCGGTTATGATATTTTCCACCTGATTAACTTTCACCAAAAGATTTTCGGGATGTTTGGAATGATTCAGCGAAAAACTCATAGGAACAAGCGCTATCAGAATAATCATTATTAACCCTACGCCTTTTTGTCCGTCGTTGGAACCATGCGTATAACTGACACTGGTACAGGTTAATACTAAAATTGAACGGATGAGAAAAGGTGGTGCTTTCTTTTTGCTTGGTTCATCAAATAGCTTTTTATACTTTAATTTTTTTGTGATTTTTTTCAGTAACTGAACCAGTAACATGGTCAAACCAAAGCCAATTAACGGAGATACCATCAGGGATAATCCGGCATCTTTTACTTTGGTCCAGTTGAGACCTACATTATCGATCCCGGGCAATAAGCTGAATGCCAGACCCACTCCAAACAACGACCCTAATAAAGTATGAGAACTTGAGCAGGGAATTCCAAAGTACCAGGTTCCAAGGTTCCAGATAATAGCAGTAAATATAATTGCCAGAATCATTGCAATATTGTGACTTACGCTCTGATCCAGCAGAATATCCATAGGTAAAAGGTTTATGATCCCGATAGCAACACCAATCCCGCCAAAGTAAACCCCAATAAAGTTAAAAATGCCCGACCATACAACTGCAATACCAGGTTTTAGTGAGTTGGTATAAATTACAGTTGCCACAGCATTCGCCGTATCATGAAACCCATTGATAAATTCGAATGCACATGCTGCCACCAGGCAGATAATTAAAATTGTTGTTAAACCCGGGTCAAGACCAAACATATAATTTTTATTTGTTAGAAATTTGATGATTAAATCAGCCGAAAGATAGATATTTTAGTTTTCCCTTCGTTTGTACAGCTCTATGTTTCAGATAGATTTAATATTGACTTAAGATAGAGTTAACATTTAACCTGATAAAAGTTAAAACAAATTTTTCAATCAAACGTAGAAATAATCGGTTTTTATAACTAATTTTATTTCCATATTTAAAAATTTGAATTATGGGACACGGACATTCAGACCCGGAAGAAGCAAAACAAAAAATTCTGATTAAACGCAGCCAGAAAAAATATCACTTACCGGTTATTGGTCATTTTGCCGACAGAAGTGTCAGGTTCAACTCCATTATGGAAGCGTGGCATGCAACCGGAATTCACTATACCTTAATATTCGAAGCGTGCATTGGAAAAATATATAAAGCAAAAAACGTAATCTGGGAATTCGAAAAAGGTAACCATTTTATAAAGTATAAAGCTTTTTATATCAATGCTCAGGAAAGCTATACACGCACAACCGGAATAACCGGCTAAGAAATTACCGATTTATGAGAAAGACAAAACAAAACGGTCGGGCATTCTACCCGACCGTTTTTTGTTTAAATCCTCTTTAGAATTCCTTATTTCGAATAATCTTTTTCAAGAAGAAGTTTCCCGTTTTCGTCCCAGGTGAGCCATTTTCCGGTTTTTCTGCCATTCTCGTAATTCATTTCACAACGTTTTGTCCCATTATCATCCCAGATAATCCATTTGCCATGCTTCTGGTTATTTTTGAAAGCTGCTTCAGAAACCTTTATACCATTCTGGTTATATGCCGCCCAAACCCCGTCAAAGTTCCCGTTTTTATACGAACGAATTTCCCGCAATGAACCATCTTCAAAGTAAACTTTCATCTGACCATCCACCAGTCCGTTGACAAAACTGGCTTCCTGTTTTACAATTCCATTGTCGAAATACTCGGCAAACAAACCATCAGATTTATTATTTGCTGAAAGAGTATTTGCTTCCTGTGCATTTGAGGATTTAACCAGGCCTAAAAATAAAAAGCTGAATATTATAAGTATATTTTTCATTGGGAAAAGGTTTTATGTTTTTCTATTAATCTATTTACAATCTCGATTAAAGATATTAAGCCTATCTCACAACAATCTTAATCTAATCTTAAATTTCGGCGTGAAAGTGCCAATATTCCCATTTTTGTGCTGGATGTAAACCTTTATCCACCTGCCGTGAAGCAGAATTTTAACATTAAATTAAAATTCGGGATTATTTCAGACTTACTTAGGATTGTATAAAGCTATGATTCAGATATAAAACATTATTTTGCAGGCAAACTTACTTCTTATGGCTTTGATAAAAATTCTCACTCCATATCTTCTCGTTGCATTTAGTATTGGAACTCATAATGTTTACGGCCAAACGGGAAAAATTCGCGGACAAGTTGTTGATGCTCAAACTGAGGAGACTTTGGCAGGTGTTGACATTTCGGTGCAGGGAACAAAAATAAAAGTGTTGACCGACATGGACGGTAACTTTACAATTAATATTAAGCCCGGAATTTTCAAAGTGGAAGCTTCATTAATATCTTATGAAACAATTGTTACAGGAACAATTGAAGTCAAAAATAATGAAACTGATGAAATTAAAATAAAGCTTAATCCGGTTAACGTTGTAAATTCAAAAGAAGCCGGATCGATAATATTAAAGCAACTAATAACAGAAAATACCGATTCAGGCAGAGGTTAGTTTGATAAGCTTTGTTGGTTCTTTTATATTTCTTTCAGATACCATTAAGGTATATTTAAGGCCTGCCCAATAAACAACTGTTAACCAGCCAATTTAGAACTTCCCTGATTATTCTGTTTTCAGAATAAGATAAATCCGGCTTAAGTTACGCGTAATGTTAAACCTGTTCTTTTGCTGCGTAAACCAAACCAATATTTTATGTTTAATCCCATAGTAAAAGAAAAACAACTCTTCAGAAGTTCCTTAATTTTAGTATTCCTCTTTCTTTCGGCTTATATTTTCGGGCAATCCGGTAAAATTGAAGGAACCATCACCGACAGTAAAACTGGTGAAACGTTGCCAGGAGCAACGGTTGTTGTGGTTGGAACCAACCTGGGAGCCATAGCCGATTTCGATGGCCACTATACAATTCCGAATGTCAAACCAGGCCAATACCAGGTTCAGATATCTTTCATCTCTTACAATCCGGTAATATTCGAGAAGGTTGCTGTTGAGGCAAATAAAGTAACCCAGCTAAATACAACCCTTGCAGAGGTTAGTGTTACATTGAATAATGTTGAAGTAGTAGCTGTAAAGCGAGGGGGATCGGAACTATCGATGATTAGTGCTATTAAAAGTACACAGCTTGTGGCAAGCGGTATTTCGAGTCAGCAGATTCAACGCTCGCAGGACCGGGATGCCTCAGAGGTTGTAAAAAGAATACCGGGAATTACAATCCTGGACGACCGTTTTATTGTGGTGCGCGGTCTGAATCAGCGTTACAATAATGTGTGGCTCAATAATTCAGCGACACCCAGCAGCGAAACAGATATTAAAGCTTTTTCGTTCGATGTGATTCCAAGTTCCATGATTGAGAACATGATGATTTACAAATCAGCTGCCCCGGAAATTCCTGCCGATTTTACAGGAGGGTTTGTAAAGATCTTCACTAAAAATATGCCCGACAAAAACTCTTACAGCATTGGTTATTCTTCATCGTTTTCTTCTGGAACTACATTTGGAGATTTCTACAATTTCGAAACCGGTAAAAATAACTGGACAGGGTTCGACAAAAACAGAGCTCTTCCCTCCTATTTTCCCGATAACCTGCAGAATGCTTCAGCAAACGATCAGATTGAACTTAGTAAAAGATTGAATAATAACTGGTCGCCGTTTAAAACCACAGCAATACCCGATCAACGGTTTGCCTTTGTGATGACACACAGAATTAAGCTGGGCAGGACCACTCTTGGGGAGTCAACCTCAGTAAACTATTCAAATACGAATGATTTCAATACAGTTTTAAACCGGAATTTTGGCGTTTACAATTTCGTTGAAAATAAGCCGGGAATAGATTTCGATTTTACCGACAGTGTTTATAACCAGACAGCCAAAACAGGGATTATGAACAATTGGTCGTGGTTTATTGGCAACGGTCATAAAATTGAACTTCGTAACCTCTTTAACAACCAGGGGAAGTACCGCACTTCTTTCAGGCATGGAAGAGAATATTACAGCAACACCGAAATATGGTCGATGGAAAACGGCTTCACCAACCGGCAGACTTACTCGGGTCAGTTGAGCGGAACCCATTCATTTAAAGAAGGAAATACAAAAGTAGACTGGGTGGGTGGATACGCTCTTGCGAACCGTAATGAACCGGATTTGAAGCGGATAAAAAGAAATCTTAACGAGACACCGTCGGACCCAAATTATCGTCAATATGGCCTTTTTATTCCAACCAACCCGCTTTCGAGTAACGCAGGCCGGTTATTTATGGACATGAACGAAAATATTATTTCCCTGGGAATTAACCTGGAACAAAAGCTGAGCATGGGCAATTACAAACCTTTTTTCAGAGCCGGATTTTATGGTGAAAAAAAAGACCGTAATTTCAAAGCCCGAAAGCTGGGGTACATTTATTCTAACCTAAGTCAACGCGACAACAGCATCCAGTATTTACCAACCGAAGAATTATTCTCAGGAAATTATTTTAATAATACAACCGGAATTAAGTTGGCTGAAGAAACCTCAAAGTCTGATTCGTACACAGCCACAAACGATTTATATGCTGCTTACATTGGACTGAATTTGCCGGTAGGAAAAAAGATTAACATCTACGGCGGCATCAGGGCAGAACAAAACCGGCAGGTGCTCAACAGTTACGATAGGTTTCAGCAACCTATTAAAGTTGTAAACGACACATTGAACATATTTCCTTCACTCAACATAACCTTCAACTTTACTGAAAAAAGTCTCATCCGCTTTGCTTATGGTAAATCGGTTAACAGGCCCGAATTCCGTGAAGTAGCTCCATTTCCTTTTTACGACTTCGAAAATAATGCAGTATTCTCGGGTAATCCTGATCTTAAAAATGCCTATGTGGATAATTTTGATTTCCGCTTTGAGCGCTATCCCTCGCAATTCGAAACCTTCTCTGTCGGATTTTTTTACAAATCGTTTAAAAATCCGATTGAAATAAAGTATGCCGAAACCGGAAGCGGATTGGAATATACCTATCAAAATGCTGATGAAGCTCAAAGCTATGGCGTTGAAGTAGAGCTTAGAAAAACATTGGGAAAACAGGGGTTGTTCAAAAAAATATCAGCCGTGGTTAACGGTGCATATATCAAAAGCACCATCAATTTTACGAACACGATTACCGACTTAAACCGCCCCATGGCAGGACAGTCGCCATATGTTTTCAACGCGGGACTTTACTATGACGATGCAGAAAAGTCGAAACTCATGGTTAGCCTTCTTTACAACGTCATAGGAAAAAGAATTCATATAGTTGGTTTACCAAAAGAGCACGAATGGGAAAATATTCCCGATGTTTACGAGATGCCCCGCCATCTGCTGGATTTAACTATATCGAAGAAAATTGGTAAACACCTCGAAATAAAAGGCGGTATAAAAGACATTCTGAATCAGGCTGTCCTCTACCAGCAAAATATTGATACCAATGTTGACATGAGTTTCTATAATCATGGTGAAGTTTCGGTTAAAAACGTGAAAGCAGATCAAACTTTCAGAAAGTATAAACCCGGGAGTTACTATACGTTGGGAGTCCAGTTCCAATTTTAATACTGTAAGATTTTTCAGGCATTCCTTAAATATGAGCAAATCACACCTTAAGTTAACCTTAAAAAATCAGTTCCAAGATCTTCATTTTTAAGGTTTTGATAAAATACACTTAAGTATTAACTCACCTTAAATCTATTGCTTTGTACCAGTTAATTAAAACAAAATTATCTATGAAAAGAAAAAACTTATTTATTCTGCTTTCACTTGTTTCAACATTATCGTTTACAGTGTTTTCGTGTAAAAAAGATGATGATGTGAAAGTGACCGGTATTAACCTTGATAAAGAAACTGCAACGGTAAGAGTCGGTGCAACGGTAGATATTACTCCATCCATCCAACCGGTTGATGCTTCCTCAAAGGAAATCACCTGGAATTCTACCGATGAAGCTATAGCAACAGTGGCAAACGGGACTGTAACCGGTGTAGCTTCAGGTTCAACCTGGATAGTGGCTGTTACCCGGGATGGCGGGTTTCGTGATTCGGTAAATGTGATTGTAGAACCGGCAGCCGGATCAGTTGTAACCTTATCGGGAAACATTACCGCGAACACTCTTTTAAAAGCCGATGTAAAATATGTACTCGATGGCTGGGTTTACGTTAAAGATGGCGCAACCATTACCATCGAAGCCGGAACTTTAATTAAGGGAAAAACCGGCACCAAGGCATCGTTGATAATTGAGCGTGGTGCAAAAATAATTGCCGAAGGTACGGTAGATAAACCAATCGTTTTCACATCCGAAAAAGCTGCAGGATCGAGGAATGCAGGTGATTGGGGAGGTATTATTATCTGCGGTAAAGCAAGAATTAACCCGACCGGAGGAGAAGCCGAAATTGAAGGTGGTGTGGGTTCAAAATATGGAGGTACCAACGACGATGATAACTCCGGCGTTTTGAAATATGTTCG
Organism: Bacteroidota bacterium; assembly: GCA_021779665.1. GTDB lineage: Bacteria > Bacteroidota > Bacteroidia > Bacteroidales > JAAUTT01 > JAAUTT01. The sequence continues at coordinate 33,804 of JAJYAG010000045.1, forward strand.
GATTGAATATGCCGGCTACGCTTTTGCAACCGACAAGGAAATAAATGGTTTGACCCTTGGTGGTGTGGGCCGTGGCACTGTAATAGATTATGTTCAGGTTTCTTATTCAAACGACGACTCATTCGAGTGGTTTGGCGGAACAGTGAATTGCAGGCACTTAATTGCCTTTTCAGGACTTGATGATGAATTTGATACCGATTATGGTTTCTCAGGCAATGTTCAATATGCTGTTGGTTTAAGAAATCCTGATATTGCCGATATCTCCAAGTCGAACGGTTTCGAATCGGATAACGATGGTACCGGTTCTACCAACACACCGGTTACAAATCCCAAATTTGCCAATGTAAGTCTTTATGGACCAAAAGCAACACTTGTCTCAGCAAGCAACTCTCTGTATCAGGCGGCCATGCACCTGCGCCGCAAATCAGCTTTGGAAGTATATAATTCAGTATTTGCGGGATGGCCTAAAGGTTTAATGATGGCCGATTCCAAAGGAAATGCAGGTAATATCCAGATCAAAGGCTGTGTTTTTTCGGGTATTGCCGACAATTACAGCGGCAATACAGCCGGTGAGCAGGCCTTCTTTACCGATGCTGCCCGCAGTAACCGCACATATAATGAAAATTCGGAAATTAAGGTTACCGCTCCGTTTAGTTTAACAGCTCCCAATTTCCTTCCCCAGACAGATTCTCCGCTGTTAACAGGCGCAACAACTTTACCGGCCGGACTTGAAGCTACCGATTATGTAGGTGCTTTCAAAACAACCGACTGGACTTCCGGGTGGGCGAACTGGACACCCAATACAACTGCCTACTAAAGCATAAGAATCTAAAAGCAAAATGGCATTCCGTATGAGCGGAATGCCATTTTTTATATTTATTAATATTGGTTCAGCCACTCCTCAAAATCCGAAAGCTTTTTTCGGGCAAGTACCATCGCTTCAGTATAAACTTTAGCTGTTTTGTGAGGTTTGTTTTCGAGCCTGCTTACTTCAAGCTTCTCATCCGGACGGATTACATAAACCTTTCCTTCTTTTTCCAGAATCTCCAACCGGCGTACAGAGGCATTGTATTGTTCGGCCCTGTTTTGCAACATCTCGTAGACTATTGGGTATTTCCGGTAATACCATTTAAAAAGCGAACCAAACTTCATTGGTTCTTTGATGTATCCCTTTGGCTGCGTTAATATAACAACAGCTCTGTTATGACCGTGATTTAATGCATACTCAAAAGGAATAGAATCGGTTAAGCCACCATCCAGCAATAATTTTCCTTCATACGAAACAATGGGAGCTATCAGGGGTAAGGAACTGCTGGCAGCTAAAACGGTTCTGAAATTCTTTTTGTCGACCTCGTTTAACAAAAAGAATTCCGATTCGCCTGTGAGGCAATTGCTTGTGCCAACGTAAAATTTACTTTCCGATTTTTTAAGGGCTTCGTAATCGAATGGAATAATCAACTGGGGGATCTCTTCATAAATAAATTTCCACGAAAATAATGAACCCTGTCGCATTAGATTATGGAGGCTACAGTAACGCCTGTCGCCAATATAATCGTTAACGGCAATATTTCGTCCGGCCTGCTGAGAGAGGTACGACACCCCGTAAGCTGCTCCGGCAGATACTCCGTAAACAGATTCGAAAAAGAAATTTTTTTCAAGAAACACTTCTAAAATCCCGGCAGTAAAAATGCCGCGAAAGCCGCCACCTTCCAATACCAGGGCAGTATTTTTAATCATTCGGAATTCCCTATATAACAGTAAAAACAAAAAACCTTCAAATATAATACAACTGCTTCCCCTATTTCATAATACCCATAAGTTATTTGAAAATTAGCGGACAAATTATACTTTTAACAATTATAACATACCGCCCTTATTCTTTTAAAATGAAAAAGTTATGTATTCTTCTGGTTCTGTCGCAGTTTTTTTTCATTAATACGAATGCACAGAATCTCGACTCTCTGGAAAAGGTTATTGTTAAAGAGGGAATTAAAACATCAGATAAGTTAAAAATTTACGACGATTTAAGCTGGGGATATTTATCTTCCGATTTTAAAAAAGCTTCTTTTTATGCTAACAAAGGAATTGAATTAGCTCAAAAAGTTAATGATCCGCTTATGGAGGGAACCCTCTACCGGAATTTGGGAATCACTTATTACATGTTTAGTAAGTTCGATTCAGCTTCCATGTTTTATGAAAAAGCAATGCAATGTGCAATATCCGCAAACAACCTGAATCTTCAGGCCCTGATAAATTCTGCCATTGGAAATCTTTATAACATGAAAGGTGAATATCAAACTGCGTTAAAATATTACTTAAAAGCTCTTCCTGTTTTTGAAAAACTGGGAAATAAACAGCGCATAAGAATTTTACTCGGAAATACAGGAACATTATATTTAGGATTGAACAATTTCGCTCAGGCCGAAAAATACTTTCTAAAATCAAAAAAAATTGCCGAAGAAATTAATGATCTGGAAGGCTTAGGCCAGGCATATGAAGGTTTATGCCGTATTTATATCGATAAAGAGCAATACGGGAAAGCAATAGAATATGGAAAACAAGCCATAGAAACCTTTCATTCCACAGGCAATAAATTGTTTGAGGCTAATTCAATGCAATCTCTTGCGATGGCCTATTACAATGGACCTAAGGATTATGATAAAGCAGAAATGCTTGCACTTAAAGCTTTAGACATTAATAATGAAATAGGGCTCCCAGGACACATAGCAGGAGCTCTTAATATGCTTTCAAATATCGCTTTTCACAAAAAACAATATGAAAAATGTAAACAATATGCTATAAAAGGATTTAATACCGACTCAACCGATTCTAATATAAACAGTAATTTAATGGCTAATCTGGTTCGGTCAGGAATATGGCTCGGGGATAAAAAAATGGCGAATGAGTATTTTGATAAATACAGAGACATAATTGACATTAGGGGAACAAAAGAATTTCAGAATACTTTAACGGAAATGGAGGTTAAATACGAGACCGAAAAAAAACAGATTAAGATAGAAGCACTTGAAAAAGAAAAGAAGCTTTTTTTGTTATTAACCATTTCGGGTGCCTCTGTATTGATTTTATTGATTACGGCTTTATTCCTGGTTTATAAAAACATTAAGAATCAAAAAAGAATCGTAGAAGAAGAAATGAAGAATTTGGAGCAAAAGCAGAAGCTGGTTGCTACTCAGGCTGTCCTCGATGGCGAAACCGCCGAAAGAAGTCGCCTTGCTAAAGACCTGCATGACAGTTTAGGTGGTATGCTTGCTGTAGTAAAACTTAATCTGCAAGACGCAAAAAAATTAACGGTTCTAGATTCGGGAGAAGTTAATAGTTTTAACAAAGCTTTAGATTTATTGGATAATTCGATTAAAGAACTAAGAAGAGTTGCACATCATATGATGCCGGAATCGTTAATGCGATATGGATTAAAAGTTGCTTTATCTGACTTTTGCGAATCAATATCCGTTGCTAAATTTCAACATTTTGGGCTCGATAGCCGAATTGAAAATAAACTCGAGGTACTTCTTTATCGCTCTGCACATGAGTTGGTGCATAACGCCCTTAAACATGCTGAAGCCACTCAGATTAACGTTCAGCTTATTCAGGAATCGGACCGGATTTCGTTAACAGTGCATGATAATGGCAAAGGCTTCGATGCAAAAAAAGAATTTATGGGTATGGGGTTAAAAAACATCAAGCAGCGGGTAGAGATCTATAACGGCATAATTGATGTGTATTCCGAAAAAAATAAAGGTACTGAAGTAAATTTGTCATTTCAGCTTAACCCTGAGAATAATGCTTATTGAGCTCCCATCATTTGGCTACCTCAAACTTATAACCAACTCCTTTAATGGTTTTTATCAAATTATCGCCTAGTTTTTCGCGGAGTTTGCGGATATAAACATCGAGGGTACGATCGCCCACAAAAGTCTCGTTGCCCCAGATAAAGTCAAAAATTTCCTCACGGGTAAAAACTTTGGAAGGTTTTGAAGTAAGAAGTTTTAGAAGTTCAAATTCCTTTTTGGGCAGATAAACTTCATTGCCATCAATCAGAACATTATATTTTTCATTGTCGATAACTATATTTCCTAAAGATAACTGAGGTTCCTGAGCCTGATTTTTTGGAGCATTGGGTGCATACCTTTTCAGCAGTGCATTAATGCGACTGATCAGAAGCTTTGGCCTTATAGGCTTCGCAATATAATCGTCTCCTCCTGCTTCAAAACCCGCTATCTGGGAATAATCCTCGGTACGGGCAGTAAGAAAAGCTACGATGCAATTATTAATTTCAGGTGTTTCCCTGATGCGTTCGCACATTTCAATTCCATCCATTTCAGGCATCATAATGTCAAGAAGAATAAGATGCGGCTGAATTTGAACTGCCAGCGAAAGTGCATTCTTTCCATTGTTGGACGTATAAATCTGAAACCCTTCTTTTTTCAGATTATAACTAAGAAATTCAAGTATATCGGGCTCATCGTCGACAATTAGTATTTTATATCCGTTTTGATCCATGGCTAAATTTTATAGAATCAAAACTAGCCTTTCAATGTAAATCAATTGTTAAGCAATATTTACCATTAAATAAAAATAAAGGTGCGATTTAACGTTAGGGTAATATTAGGAGTTTAGGCTGTAGGTTATAGGCTGTAGAGTGCAGGCTGTAAGAAAATACACAAATGTATTTACCTATAGCCTACACCCCTATAGCCTAAACTCCTTTTCAGCTATTTAGTTATTCCTTCCCAATTATCAGTTCTGAAAGGAGTAGCAGGAAGTCCTTCTTTATTATAGAAATTGGCATCATCAGGGTTATCGGCCCATGCATAGCGAACTGCAACAGGATTCGGAACCGATTCGCTCCATACCACAACCTTATCGCCTTCAATGGCAGCTTTGGACCATACAAACCTTTTGTCGTCGCCGGCAATGGCAAAGCCTTTCAGGTAGCCATATTTATCTTTGGCTAATAATCCGGAACCAATATTTGTAAACGAGAGTACCATTTTATTTCCGTTCTTTTCGAACGATTTATAAACAGGTCCGGAATAAACAATATCCTGATTATAGGTAACCTTGCGGGCAGCCAGAGCAAGACGATAACCTACATCCTGCTTGTTACGGGGGTGAATATCCTTTTCTTCGCCAATATCGATAATTACAGCCATACCCGTTTTTGGCAGTGAAAGAGTTTTAAGCTGAGCATTCCGCAACTCAGCCCATTCGCTGTTGCCCGGCTCGGGTTTAACCGCCATATAATTTGCCAACTGCACAAAATGAAACGACATATCCGGGTTGTTCCATTGTTTACGCCAGTCGTTTATAAGGAGCGGGAAGATACGTTCGTACTGTTTGGCACGACCGGCATTCGATTCGCCCTGGTACCAGATAGCACCCTGAACAGCATAGGGAAGAATTGGCTTTATCATGCCATTAAACAATAAAGTTGGATATGCATTGGGACCAACTTTTGAACTTGGATTTGGTCCGGGATCAACACCTATTTCGTATTTCCAGGCACCAGCAAGAGATGTTTTTCCCTTGGGCGAAACATAGAACATATCGGCAGCATCGCCGTATATACCTCCACCGCCGCCTGTATCGGTAACTTTAACAGCGATGATATTTACACCTGCTTTCAAAAAATTGGCACCAACATTATACACCCTTTTCTGACTGTACTGATTTGTGGTTTCGCCAACCTGTTTTCCGTTCACAAAAGTATTGTCACTATCGTCAATTGTCCCAAGATTCAATGTAATT